>CBFDCL010000035.1:0-19938 GCA_965603295.1 uncultured bacterium
GCCGATGATGCAGCCAATCCCGTGGGGGGCGGCCGCCAGGCCGTTTGTGACGTACCACAATGCGCTGGACATGGACCTGTACCTCCGGGTGGCCCCCGAACTCTACTTGAAACGCCTCGTGGTGGGAGGTTTCGAGCGGGTTTACGAGATCAACCGGAATTTCCGCAACGAGGGCGTCTCCACCCTGCATAACCCCGAGTTCACCATGCTCGAGTTCTATATTGCCTATGCCGACTACATGGACATGATGGCGTTCACCGAGGATCTCCTGAGGTTCGTCGTGGAGGGCAGTACGGGGTCCCGGGTCCTCAGGTATCAGGGGATGGAAATGGATTTCGGAAAGCCGTTCGATCGCCTGGCCTTCATGGATGCCCTCAGGTCCCTCAAGTCCTTTACCGTTGATATGGAGGAGGATATTACAAAGGCTCGGGTTTTCGCGAGGGAGGCCCGGATACCCGTTACGGATAAGGACCCTATCGGGAAAGTCCATCTGAAGATCTTCGAACACTTTGTGGAACCAACCCTGATTTCCCCCACTTTCGTTTTCAATTATCCTGTGGAAGTGTCCCCATTGTCGCGCAGGAGCGACGCCCAGCGTGGTGTCGCCGAACGCTTTGAGCTGTTTGCCGCCGGCATGGAGATCGCCAACGGTTTTTCCGAGCTCAACGATCCCGTGGATCAGGAGGAACGGTTCCGCCGGCAGGTGGAGGAGCTTGCGGGGGGGGACGAAGAAGCTCACAGGATGGATTCCGATTACATCCGGGCCCTCGAATACGGTCTGCCGCCCACAGCGGGGGAGGGAATCGGGATCGATCGGCTGACCATGCTGGTGACCGATTCCGCTTCCATCAGGGACGTTATCCTTTTCCCCCACCAGAGACCGGAATAGACTCCGGGGACCACCCAGGGAACCCTGGTACCCCGCCAGAGGAGAAACGGTTGGGATCTTTTGAATGGATGGTAGCCATGCGGCATCTGCGGTCGCGCAGGAGACACGCTTTCGTGTCGCTGATCACTGTGATCTCCGTGCTGGGGATCATGCTCGGCGTGGCCGCCCTCATCACCGTCATTTCAGTGATGACCGGCTTCTCATCCTATATGCAGGAAAGAATTCTCGGCACCACATCCCACATCATGGTTACAAGGGCCGGAGGCATCTCGGATGTGGATGGGGTCCTCGCCAAGGTGAAAAACCATAAGGATGTGGTGGCGGCGGCCCCGTATGTCATGGGCCAGACGCTCCTGAAGACCGACGGGGACGTTACCGGTGCGGTCGTCCGTGGAATAGACCCGGAGCAGGAGGGCAGCGTCACCGACCTTGCACGAAACATGATCGAGGGGTCCATCACCGACCTGGAGGGCAGTGGTATCATCATCGGAGTGGAGATGTCCCGTCACAGGGGTCTTAGGACGGGCGACCCTGTGACCCTGGTATCCCCCTCGGAGATATCCTCCCCCTTCGGGATGGTCCCCATCATGAAGCGGTTCATTGTCCAGGGCATATTTGACACCGGGATGTACGAATACGACACCGGCCTGGTCCTCGTGACCATCCCCGCCGCCCGGGATTTTTTCGATCTCGGCCAGAACATCACGGGGATAGCCGTTAAGGTGCGGGACGTTTACCAGACAGGCGCCATCGCCCAGGATCTCCAGGGATCCCTGGGCTATTCCTTCTGGGTGCGCGACTGGAAGGAGATGAACCAGAATCTTTTCTCCGCCCTCAAGTTGGAGAAGATCACCATGTTTGTCATCCTGGTTCTGATCATTGTTGTGGCAGCGTTCAATATCATAGGAACACTCATTCTCGTGGTTATGGAAAAAGGGCGGGAGATCGCTATCCTCAAAGCCATGGGTGCCACAAAGAAGAGCATTGGTAGGATTTTTATGCTGGAGGGGCTGATCATTGGCCTTGGCGGGACCGTTTTCGGGATTCTTCTGGGCCTCGCTCTTTGCTACCTCCTGGCCAATTACCAGTTCGTGGAACTCCCGAGCAGTGTCTACTATGTCACCACCCTTCCGGTCAGGGTCGAACTTTTCGACGTGGCGGTCATCTGCCTCGCGGCCGTTGCCGTTTCCTTTGCCGCAACGGTGTACCCCGCATACAGGGCCTCGGAGCTCAACCCGGTGGAGATCCTCCGGTATGAATAGCGCTGACGCAGCCCCCGTTTTCGAGGCGAAGGATCTGTCCAAGATCTTCATCAAGGCCGGACGGAAAATCGAGGTGCTCGTCGACCTCGAACTGGTTCTTAAGGCCAACGAGATCGTGGGAATTCTGGGCGCCTCCGGGGCGGGGAAGAGCACCCTCCTTCACCTTGCGGGAGGCCTGGACCGGCCTACATCGGGCCGTGTTCTTCACAGGGGGGAGGATATCTTCGATCTCGGCGAAAAGGGGCTCGCGGAGTTCAGAAATCGCCGGATCGGGTTCGTTTTCCAGATGCACTACCTCCTGTCCGAGTTTTCCTGCCTTGAGAACGTCATGATGCCGGGGATCATCGCCGGAGGGGAAAAGAGTGCGATCAGGGAAAAGGCCATTGGGCTCCTTGAGCAGGTCGGGCTTGACGACAGGATGAGCCATCGGCCGGGGGAGCTCTCGGGGGGGGAACAGCAGCGCGCCGCTGTGGCAAGGGCTCTCGTCAACGACCCTTCACTGGTTCTGGCTGATGAGCCCACGGGGAACCTCGACGCCAGAACAGCTGGCTCCGTCCAGGACCTCTTCCTGGAACTCAACAGATCCCGGGGCACTGCCTTCCTGGTGGTGACTCACAACCGCGAGATGGCTTCCCAGTTTCATCGACGCTATCAGCTCCGGGATGGATCCCTTCGCGAGGAGGCCTGACGAACGTGCCCTTGAGAAAACGTATCATAATTTTTTTCCTTCTGATCCTCCTGCAGATCCCTCTCTGGGCCGGACAGGCTCTGGGAGCCGTTATCGTCCGGGAGATCAGGATCGAGGGAACCGTAAGGGTCGACAGGTCCAGCATTGAGAGGTCCCTTGAGATCAAGGAGGGTGAACCCTTTGCCCAGCATCTGGTAACGAAAAGCCTCAAGAACCTCTACCGGCTGGGTACCTTCTCCCGGGTGAGTCTGGAAACGGAGGAGGGAGAGGGAGGGGTCGTTCTGATTGTCCGGGTCACGGAGTTTCCCATGGTCAGGAAGATCATTCTGGAGGGCAACAGCGCCCTTTCTGACGCGGATCTAAAACAGCACCTCGGGATGAAGACGTTCTCCTTTTTCGATCCGGGCAAACTGAATGGAGAGGTCGAGGCACTCCTTTCGGCATACCGGGCTGCCGGTTACCATGAGGCTGATGTTTCAGCCAGCGTTCAGGAAACCGAGGAGGGTGTTGTCCTGACCTACGGGATCGAGGAGGCTGAAAAAGCACTGGTAACGGAGATCGACATCGTCGGCAACAGGAGCATCGATGACCGGGCCATCCTCAAAGTGATGCAGCTCAAGGAAAAGGGCCCCCTGGTTTTCATTTCCGGGGCAGGGGGCTACGATGATGCCGCGGTCCAGGATGATCTTGAGCGCATCGGGTTTCTCTATATGGAGAAAGGGTATCTCGACATCAGTGTCGGGCAGCCGGAGATCAGGGCTCATCCGGACGGGGAAGGGATCTATGTGGTCATCGAGGTCAGTGAGGGGCCTCAATATGTCCTCGGGAACGTAAATTTCTCGGGGGATTGGGACCGTCCTCCCGATTTCGCGAGAGAGGAACCCGGAGTCAAGGAGGGGGATGTTTTCGTCCGGAGCAAGGTCTTACGTGACATCCGGATGTACGAGAACAGCTTTCGCGACCAGGGCTATGCCCGGACGAAGATCGACCCCCTTTTCCGGAGGGATTCCCTGAAGGGGACGATTGACCTCAATATGGTCTGCCACCGAGGCCCGCTGGTCCACGTCCGGTGGATCAACATTTCCGGGAATTTTAAAACTCGGGATTATGTTATCCGACGGGAAATGCGCCTCATGGAGGGGGAGCTTTTCAACCAGAAGAAACTTGACGACTCGCAGAAGTTCATTCGAGGCCTCGGTTTTTTCGAAACCGTGTCTGTGGAGATGCGGGATGCCGGAGAAGCTCTGGCCGATATCAACGTCAGAGTGAAGGAAGGGACCGCAGGATCCCTGTCTGCCGGAATGGCCTATTCCAGCGCTTCGGGACTCCTCGGCACCATCCGTTTGTCCCTTGGGAACTTTGCGGGCCGGGGCCAGAGGATGAACCTCGGTATCGAAGCGGGAAGCGAATCTTCTACATACAGTCTCAGTTTTACCGAGCCGCGTCTATTCTCGAGCGATTACTCCTTCGGTCTGGACCTTTTCGACCGGGTGAACGAATATTCAACCTATTCGCAAAGCAGCCGTGGTGGGGGGGTGAGGCTCGGATACCGTCTCAGCGACGCTTCGAGCGTCTCCGTGCGTTACCGGTACGTCGACTATGAGGTCTACGACATCGATCCCGATGCCAGTTTTTATATCCAGGAACAGGAAGGGGAGAGTACGACCTCTTCCCTCCGGTTCGGCTACGTTTACGATACAAGGGATTTCCCCATGGATCCCAGGGAAGGGAAGGATATCCGCCTTTCCAGTGAGCTGGCGGGAGGGTTCCTCGGAGGTACCAACGATTTTGTACGGTTCAAGGTTGAGGGCAGCATATTCACTCCCATCGTCGGTGATCTGATCGGTCTCGCCCATGCCGAGGCAGGGTTGATCAACAGTTTCGGGGGCAGTGAGATCTCGGTCACCGAGCGTTTTTTCCTGGGAGGGCTTTACACCCTTCGCGGGTTTGAGTTCAGGCAGGTCGGGCCCCTCGAAGATGGGGAACCGGTGGGCGGAACAAAGTCCCTTCTTTTCAACCTGGAGATGACCTATCCCCTGATCCGCGATGCCAAGATCAAAGGGGTCCTTTTCCTGGATTCGGGAAACGTCTGGGCCGACGGGGAGGATATGGACCTGAGCGATCTCAGGTATGGTACTGGTTTTGGATTCCGCTGGGCCGCCCCTATCGGCCTTTTGAGGCTCGAATGGGGGTTCAACCTGGATCCTCGTGAGGACGAGGATCAGCCGGGGTGGGAGTTCTCCATAGGGGCTTTGTTCTAAAGACGAGTTTGACAGTTTGAAAGTCTGAGAGTTTGAGAATTTTAATTCAAGTTTGATGTTTGATGTTTGAAGTTTGAGGTTGAAATCCGTGATTTGTGATTAGTAATTAGTGGTTGGTTTAACCCAGTCACCAATTACGTGTCACTAATTACCGGGTTTCTTTGAAATTTGAAATCTGAAATCTGGAATTTTTTCACCAAGGAGGATCTGACATGCTGAAACGTATCACACTCCTCACCGGTGCGGTGGCCCTTTCCCTTTTCATGTCCGCGGGTTCGGCAGAAGCGGCTTCCATGGCCAAGGTGGGCGTTCTGGACCTTCAAAAGGCCCTCAACGCGACTTCCGAGGGGCTCGCTGCCAAGGAGCGTCTGAAGAAGAAACACGAGGTAAAACAGGAACAGGTGGATGCCATGAAGGCTGAGCTCGATTCCCTTGAGGAAAAGATCAAGAGTCCGGTTCTCAGCGAGGAAGCCCAGGCCGAATTCAAGGACAGGTACAACAGGAAAAAGGCCGAACTCATCCAGTTCATTGCCGCGGCCAAGGACCAGGAAGAAAAGGAGAACCAGCAGCTTTCGGCGAGGATCCTCGATGGGCTTGTGGAGATCGCCAGGGAGATCGCCGGAAAGGAAAAGTTCACCCTCATCCTCGAAAAAAGCGGGAGCGGCGTGATCTATTTCGAGGATGAAATGGACCTGACGGAAAGGATCATCAAAATCTACAACGAACGGTTCCGGGGAGAACAGAGCCCGTGAAAACGGTGACCCTCGGTGAACTTGCCCGTGTTTTGGGTGGGGAACTGGAAGGGGAAGCGGGCCTCGTGGTCTCCGGTGTCGCTCCCCTGGACACTGCCGGTCCCGAACATGTCTCCTTCCTGTCCAACCCCAGATACGCTCCATCCCTGGAGGTGACCAGGGCTTCCGGCGTCATCGTGTCCATGGAGGTCCTGGGAACGGGGCAGAACCTCATCCGCGTGGACGATCCCTACATCGGATTTGCTATGGCCATGGAGGTTTTTTACGAGCGGCCTTATTCCGGTACGGGGATTAGTGAAAGGGCGTCCGTCCACCCGGATGCCGATGTCGGTGAGCAGCCGAGCATCCACCCCTTTGCGGTGGTCTGCCAAGGGGCCCGGATCGGAGACCGGGTGACCCTCATGCCGGGGGTCTACGTCGGACCGGGTGCTGTCGTGGGTGATGACTGCGTGCTGCATCCCAACGTCGTTCTCGAGTGGGGTGTCCTTGTCGGAAGGAAAGTCATCATCCACGGCGGGACCGTCATAGGAAGCGATGGTTTCGGTTTCGCCCGGGAGGGGAAGGTCCATCATAAAATCGTTCACACCGGCATTGTGCGCATCGGGGATGAGGTGGAGATCGGAGCAGGATGCGCCATTGACCGCGCCGTCATGGGTGAAACGGTTATCGGCCCCGGGTGCAAGTTGGACAACCTTGTCATGGTGGCCCATAATGTGCGCGTGGGGAGCAACTGCCTCCTGCTCGGACAGACTGGCATCTCGGGCAGCACGGAACTGGGGGACAATGTGATCATGGCAGGGCAATCCGGCGTGGCCGGGCACCTCAAGATCGGGGACGGTGTGACGATCCTGGGAAAATCCGGGGTGGTAAAGGACGTGTCTGAAGGGGTGCAGATGGCCGGATTCCCGGCCGTGGACAGCGGGCAATGGCGGAAAAACTCAGTTGTCCTCGGGAAACTCGACGACCTTCGCAGAAGGGTGATCAAGCTCGAGGCCCTGCGAAAAAAAAGCCGGGGAAATCCGGAGGAGGATCGCGATTGATGGATGTGCGCAAGATCATGGAGATACTGCCGCACCGGTACCCTTTCATACTTGTGGACAGGATCCAGGAAATAGTCCCCGGTAAAAGCGCCGTGGGGATCAAGAACGTCACCATCAACGAGGAGTTTTTCCAAGGGCACTTCCCGGGCCATCCGGTCATGCCCGGTGTGCTGATCCTCGAATTCCTGGCCCAGGTGGCGGCGGTCCTCGCTTTTGTGAGCTCCGAGGATCCGGATTATCCGGGACAGAATCTGGAGGAGAGCGTGGTCTATTTCATGTCGATGGACCGGGTCAAGTTCCGGAGGCCCGTTATCCCCGGGGACCGGATCCGGGGTGAGGTGATTCTCACGAGACACAGGGGGACCCTGGCCAGTTTCCAGGGGAAAGCCTACGTGGAGGATGTCCTGGTTGCCGAAGGCGAAATGAAGGCCATGCTGATTGACCGGGAGAAGGCTGCCAGAAAAGCCGCGGAAGGAAAATAACGTGTCTGCTGACGGTCCCACGCGCATCGATCCTCGCGCTGTGATCCATCCCCGGGCCTTGCTTGATGAGGGAGTCCAGGTTGGTCCTTTCGCCGTTATCGGGGAACACGTTCGGGTGGGGACAGATACGACAATCGGACCCCATTCGGTCATAGAGGGGCGAACCACCATCGGATCCGGCAACAGGATCTTCCAGTTCGCATCCGTCGGTGCTGCTCCCCAGGATCTTAAGTTCAGGGATGAGGAAAGCGAACTGATCATCGGTTGCGGAAACCGGATCAGAGAATTCGCGACGATCCACCTGGGAACCGAAGCGGGCGGCATGCAAACAAGGATCGGGGATGACAACCTGTTCATGGCCTGCTCCCACGTCGCCCACGACTGCCGTATCGGGAACAGCGTGATCCTGGCCAACGCGGCTATTCTCGGGGGACATGTCACTCTGGAGGACGGGGTTATCGTCGGCGGCTTGAGCGGGATCCACCAGTTCTGCCGGGTGGGCCGTCTTGGTTTTGTGGGAGCGGCTTCCCTTGTTGTCATGGATGTTCCCCCTTTCACCACCGTTCAGGGTGACCGTGCCAGGCTGGTGGGGCTCAATCTCGAGGGCCTTAAACGCAAGGGAGTTTCACCGGAAGCGGTTTCGGCTTTGAAAAAAGCCTACAAAATCCTTTTCCGTTCCGGACTTCCCCTGCCAAAAGCCGTGTCAAAGGCCCGGGATGTGTCCGGTAACCATGCCGAGGTGGATTATCTCTTCGAGTTCATCGCTGCTTCCGAGAGGGGCGTTACCCGGTGAGACCTTCCCAGGGCAGGGTCGGGCTCATAGCCGGTGGAGGTGAGCTTCCCCTCCATATCGCCCGTTCCCTGAGCCGTTCCGGAAGGTCCGTTTTCGTTGCCGGACTAAAGGATACAGCCCTTCCGGATCTCGAAAATCCATCCTGGGAGACCGAATGGGTGGATTTTTTCCGTCTGGGGGATCTTCTGGGTTCCCTGAGGAACGCCGGGGTGTCCGAGGTTGTCCTCGCGGGGCGTGTCGATCATAAAGGGATTTTCAGGTTTAAGAGACCCGACGAGAGGATGGTCTCCTTTTTTGCCGGGCTCGAGGACCGTCGTGGATCGACTATCCTCTCTGCCCTCGTGCGTCTGCTCATGGAAGAGGGGTACCTGGTCCCCTCGCTGATCGATCTTGTCCCGGATCTGGTCCCCGACGAGGGGACCGCCGCGGGACCTGTTCCGGGGCCGGAACGGATAGCCGATCTTCGTCTGGGGTGGCCCGCTGCCCGGCATTTGGCCGATCTCGACATCGGCCAGGTGGTGATCGTAAAGGATGGTGCCATGGTTGCCGTGGAGGGAATGGAGGGAACGGATGACACCATCAGGAGGGCCTTATCCCTTGCGGGAAGCGGCCTGACCGTCGTGAAGAGGGCGGCCGGAGACCACGATTTCCGTTTCGATGTACCGACCATCGGAAAAAACACCATCGAAGTACTCGCTTCGGGAGGAGAGGGCGCCATTGCCTTCGAGGCGGGTCGCTGCATAATTCTGGATCCCGAGGGTGTTTTATCCCTCTGCGACCGGGTGGGGGTGACACTCCTTGCCTGCCGGGAGGGTGAGAACGGGGAGCTTTTTTGGGCCTCAAGGTGATGATCTTCGCCGGGGAAGTATCCGGTGAGATGTACGGGGGCCTTCTCGCAAGGGCTCTGAGGGGTTCCAGGCCTGACATCCATATGTCCGGTGTCGGAGGAGATTCCATGGCCGGGGCGGGTGTGGACCTCGTGGCCCATATCCGGGATCTTTCCGTTATGGGCCTATGGGAAGTGATCCGGGACTACCGCCGCCTGCGGGAAATTCTCAACCGGGCCAGGGATCACCTGCGTGGGGACCCTCCGGATGCGGTGGTCCTCGTGGATTTTTACCGGTTCAACATTGAACTGGCCAGGGAAGCGAAAAGGCTTGGCGTACCCGTATTCTATTACGTCGCTCCGAAGTTGTGGGTGTGGGGCGCACGACGGATCCATACTCTCAGAAAGTACGTGGACCGGATCCTGGCCATCTTCCCTTTCGAGGAGGAGTTCTATGCGTCCCGGGGGATGCCGGTGACCTATGTGGGCAACCCCCTCATGGACCTGCTCGAAGAGGAAGATCCCGGACCCCTTGAATCCAGCCTTGACCTGAATCCCGGTGACACGGTTATCAGCCTCCTCCCGGGGAGCAGGCCGTCGGAAGTGAACTACCTCCTGCCGGTATTCCTCGCCGCCTCCCGGTTGGTGGAGAAAGAGTTGGAGGGAAATGTCCGTTTCCTCATGCCTCTGGCCCATACCATTCCCCGATCCGTGGTCAATGGGATGACGTCCGGGGCGTCCATCCCGTTAACCCTTATAGAGGGAAGATCAAGGCAGGTTCTGAGGGCATCGGATGCGGCCATTGTGGCTTCCGGTACAGCAACCCTCGAGGCCTTTCTCCTCGGGATCCCCCAGGTGGTTGCCTACAGGACCTCCTGGCTGAATTACTTTCTGGGCAGCCGGATCATCAAGGTCCCGAGGGTCAGCCTCCCCAACATCCTGACCGGCCGGGATGTGGTCGATGAGCTGCTCCAGGAGAACCTGACACCGGAAAGTCTGGCAAGGTCCCTGCTCGAACTGTTCCGGGACGAGGAGAGGAAAAAGGAATATCGGCAGGCGGGCGAGGAGGCCTTGAGGTCCCTCAGGGGTCAGGAGGCCTCCGGCCTTGCGGCCAGGGCCATACTGGACACTCTCAAAAGCGGATCGGAAGGGGTGCCGGCATGAGGCACGAGATCAGGATCTTTGCCAGGCTGCTGCGATACATCCGGCCCTATATGGGGCAGATGGTCGTTGCCACCTTCGCCATGGTGGGCGTCGCCGCCATGACGGCCCTGTCCGCCCTCATCATCAAAAACATTCTGGACGATGTGTTTCTCGAAGGGGATCGGAAGATGCTTATGCTGATCCCCCTCGTCATCCTCATGATCTACGTGCTCAAGGGGATCTTCAGGTATGTCCGGGTCTACCTTATGAGCAGGGCCGGGGTGAAGATGGTTCAGGACATCCGCAACGATCTGTACAGGCATCTTCAGCAGTTGTCCCTGTCCTTTTTCACCGACACCCCGACAGGGGTGCTCATGTCCCGTGTCACCTACGACGTCGGCCTGGTGCAAACGGCCATCACCGAGGCGCTGGTCGGAGTTTTCCGCGATGCCTTCATGATCGTCGGCCTGGCGTGTGTTGTTTTCTACCGGAATGCGCAGCTGGGCCTCCTGGCGATCATTGGCCTTCCCATCGCTTTTTATCCCCTCGTGGCTTTCGGCAGACGTATGAAAAAGGCGAGCCGTCGAAGCCAGGAACAGATGGGGAGCCTGAGCAAGCTGATGCAGGAACGCATCGGCGGCGCAGGCTTGGTCAAGGCCTTCGGCACAGAGGAGAAGGAGTTGGACCGGTTTCAGGAGGAAAACCGGAAACTGGTCCGCTCGTTCCTGAAGATCCAGCGGGTCAAGGCGCTTTCCAATCCGGTGATGGAGTTCATCGGGGCCGCCGCGGTGGCACTCATCATCTGGATCGGTGGCACAACGGTCCTGAACGGGAAGATGACCGTCGGGGAGTTCTTCTCCTTCCTGGCGGCGCTGATGATGATGTATGAACCGATCAAGCACCTCACCTCGGTCAACAACATCATCCAGCAGGGGGTCGCAGCGTCCGAACGCGTTTTCGAGATCCTGGACCTGTCCCCCGAGGTGGCGGACGCGGAGGGTGCCATCGACCTGCCCAGGTCCAACGGCCAGATCCGTTTCGAGGAAGTCAGTTTCCGCTACGGACGGGAATGGGTCCTGCGGGATGTCAATATCAATATCGATCCCGGGATGCGCATCGCTTTCGTCGGCACAAGCGGGGGAGGGAAAACGACCCTGGTCAACCTCATCCCCCGTTTTTACGATGTTACCGAAGGGGTTGTGACCATCGACGGGTACGATGTCCGCACAGTGACGCAGGCGAGCCTTCGAAAGCAGGTTTCCATAGTGTCCCAGGAGGTCATTCTGTTTAACGACACCATCCGCAGCAATATCTGTTACGGCATGCCCCATGTCTCTGATAGCGAACTGAAAAAAGCCCTGGAAGCTGCTTTCGCCCTCGAATTCATATCCTCCCTCCCCGAGGGTATCGAGACCG
Organism: uncultured bacterium; assembly: GCA_965603295.1. Classification (GTDB taxonomy): domain Bacteria; phylum BMS3Abin14; class BMS3Abin14; order BMS3Abin14; family BMS3Abin14; genus JAFGWO01. The sequence continues at coordinate 11,553 of CBFDCL010000035.1, forward strand.
TTATCGGAGAACGGGGGATGCGCCTGTCCGGGGGGCAGCGCCAGAGGTTGTCCATCGCAAGGGCTCTCCTGAAGGATTCCCCCATCCTGATCCTTGACGAAGCTACGAGTTCCCTCGATACGGAGTCCGAACACCTCGTCGGGAAAGCCCTGGAAAACCTTGTCCGGGGCAGGACAACTCTCATCATCGCCCATCGGATCTCCACGGTCAGGGACGCCGACAGGATCATCGTGATCTCCGGGGGCAGGATCGTTGAATCCGGGCGCCACAGTGAACTGATCGATATCGGGGGGGAGTACTCCCGGCTTTACTCCCTGCTTGTAAAAGAAAATCCTGCCGATGAAAACCCCGAAGAAGAGACGTAGCCCTTTCAGGGAATGGAGGCGGGGGCTGGCCTACAGTGCCGTCCCTGTATTTTCCGCCCTGGGACGGTTTCTCATCCGTTCCCTCGGGGGGACGATGAGAGTGAAGATGCAGGGGGAGGGACCGTTCTTCAGCATGCTTGCGGCCGGGCAGCCGTTCCTCCTGGCGTTTTTCCACGGGAGGCAGTTCCTCCTTATTAATGAAATGGAGGGCCGGCCCGGCGTTATCATGTCCAGTATCAGCTATATGGGTGAGGTTCAGGCCGGGATTCTGAAGGGGTTCGGGTTCAGGGTCATCAGGGGATCGAGTAGCCGGGGAGGCGCACGGGTCCTGGGGCAGATGATCCGCTTCGTCCGGAATGGGAGGGTCGGGGTGTTCGCGGTAGACGGGCCCCGGGGCCCGGGGGGCGTAGTAAAGCCGGGGGTCATATTCGCAGCCCGAAAACTGGGGGTGCCCATTGTTCCGCTTACCACCTCGGCGCGGCCGTCCCTTCTCTTCGGGTCCGCATGGGACCGTTACGTGCTTCCCATGCCTTTTTGCCGCGGGCTGATCCTGTTCGGATCCCCCTGGCACCCCGGAGAAGGTCCAGGTGCTTCCGGTGTTGAAGAGGATTGTCTGAAGCTTGGCAGGATCCTTAGCGGTCTCGAAAGGGAAGCGGATGTCCTCATCGGAAGAACAAAAGAATAGAGCGGGCTTGGCCGGTTTCTGGGTCCCTGTCCTGATGAATCTCATCATCAGGAGCGTGACCGCGAGCATGCGGATATACCGGGAGGGGTTCGATCATGTTGATTCCACCGAATCCTCCGGCCAGCGGGCGATCCTTGCCGTATTCCACGGACGGCAATTCCTGGTCCCCGGATGCCTGACAGGATGGAAACTGGCGGTGATGACCAGCCTCAGCCGGGATGGAGAACTCCAGGCGCGGACCCTGGCCCGTTTCGGGTGGGGCATCGCACGCGGTTCAGCCTCCCGCAGCGGGGCCAGGGGGCTTATCGGCCTCATGAGGTTCATGGACAAGGGCTTCAATCCGATCTTCGCGGTGGACGGGCCGCGGGGCCCTATCCACGAGGTGAAGCCCGGTGCTGTCTTCCTGGCCAAGAAAACGGGAAATCCGGTGATCCCGGTGACAACCTCCGCGCGGCCTGCCCTTGTTCTGAAAAAAACCTGGGACCGATATCTTTTGCCATCCCCTTTCAGCCGGGGGGCTGTCATTCTGGGCGAACCGATGGTGTTCGACGGTGATATGGGCGGCGAGGCCATGGCCAGGGACTGCAGGTCCCTGCAGGTTGAACTGCTGCGGCTGCAGGAAAAGGCGGACGGGATCACGGGGTTCAAGTATAAAATAGATGAATTGAGGATTGAGAATTGAGGATTGAGAAAGAAAAGTTTGGGAGTTTGAAAGTTTGAAGTTGCAAGGGGTTTTCCCTTTGAAATCTGAATTCTGAAATTTGAAATGCCCTGTTTGATGTTTGCTGTTTGAAGTTGCAAAAAAACACGTTGAACGTTGGACGTTAGACGTTGGATTTTCTTTTTTGTTTGCGGTTTGCAGTTTGAGGTTGCGTGTTGAAAATTCACAGATAATATTCGATTATAAGCCGTAAAAAGTGCCTCACTGTGAACACTGAACCCTGAACTCCCTGTCCACCGCAGCCTCTTGTCACCTACAGCTTTAGCGAAGGGTGATGGCGAAGGTGGATTAACTCTGGACTTTCTCTATTGAGGTGCGCCATGCCTGTCGACCAGGAACTGTTAGACATCCTCGCCTGCCCAAAATGCAAGGGACCCATCCAGCCGGAAAACGGGGGGGATTTCCTCGTTTGCAGCAGCTGCCGTCTAAGGTACCGGGTTGAGGACGACATCCCGGTCATGCTCATCGACGAGGCGGAAGAGTATTAAGCGTGATCAGTCGTCGGGTTGAGAGCGTCCTAAACGATCCCCCAACCCCGATCCTTCCACTGCTGATTTTTTTCTCGCTGGTCTACCGGGTTTTCGCGGCGATCCACAGGGGGATTTACCGGGCAGGTCTGTTCAAGGTGGCCGTCCTTCCGCGCCCTGTCGTTTGCATCGGCAACCTTTCCGTCGGCGGCGGGGGGAAGACCCCCCTTGTCATGTGGCTCGCCGGGAAAATGAGGGAGGAGGGCCGAAAGCCTGCCATCCTGACCAGGGGATTTGGGCGTCGGGACAAAGAGATCCGGATTGTTGCATCCGGGGACGATTGGAAAAGTGTTGGCGATGAGCCGTCTTTAATGGCCAGTCGTCTTGAGGAAGTTCCCGTCGTTGTTTCCAGGGACCGCTACCGAAGTGGTATGGAAGTGCTGCGGAACCGTGACGTGGATGTCTTTATCCTCGACGATGGGTTCGGGCACCACGCGTTGAAGAAGGATCTCGAGCTCGTCGTTATCGACGACTATCGCCGTTTTGGAAACGGACGGATGCTGCCGGCCGGAATTCTCCGGGAACCTCCTGCAAGGCTGAAAGATGCCGGTATCGTGATCGTGACCAAAGCGACCATTCCTGACCAAAGTTTTCGGAAGCAGATCGGGAAGCACAGTGATGCCCCGGTCCTGTGGGCTGAGTACAGACCGGACCGCCTTGTCCAAATCGAGGAGGAAAAAGGGGATGGACTTGCCCCGGTGGGCAAAGGGCCGTTTCTGGGTTTTTGCGGTATCGCTGATCCGGGGAGTTTCGAGCGCTCCCTGGAAGGGTCGGGGATCAAGGCCGTAGACGTTCTTTCCTTTCCCGACCACCATCCCTATACTTTCTCTGACGTCCGGGCGATTGAGGACAGAGCGGCGGTTCTTGGGGCCCGTGCTCTTGTTACCACCGAAAAGGACGCGACACGCTGGCCCGGAGGAGATGGGACCCTTCCGTGTTTTGCTCTCACCATGGAAGTTGTTTTCCTTGAGGGAGGGGATGTGTTGATGGATACGGTGAACTCAGTGATCTCACGAACGGAAAAATGATCGGATGAAGGATCTTCTCCAACGGTTATTCCTGAATGTTTTCGGTGCTATCTTCCGTTTTTTGCCACCTGGGGGAACCCTTCTCCTCGGCAGGCTGCTGGGGATCCTGGCCTATCACCTGGCCCGCGGGCGAAGAAAGACCGCCTGCCGGAACCTGGAGAATGCCTATGGAGAAGAAAAATCCTCGGGGGAAAGGAGGCGGATCGCAAGGAAGTCTTTCGAGCACCTTGGGATGAACCTCGCGGAGTTCTTTGTTCTCTCCTCCCTCGACAGGGAAAGGCTCGAGGACATGGTATCGTTCACGGGGGAGGATATCCTGAAAAGAGCACTCGATAAAGGCCGGGGGGTGCTTATCCTCTCAGCTCATCTTGGGAACTGGGAACTGATCGGAGTGGCTCTGGCTTTGAAAGGGTATCCCGTTGCCGTCATCACCAAATTTTCCAGAAGCAAGGCGGTTGACAGGTGGTGGATGGATTATCGTGAAAAGGTGGGGATCAGGATCCTCAAGGGGAGAGGACTCCTGAAGGACGGGGTTGGGCACCTTGCCGAAGGAGGGATCCTCGGGTTTGTGCTTGACCAGAACGCGCGTCGCCGGGAGGGTGTTTTTGTTCCTTTTTTCGGTCGGGAAGCCTGCACCCTGAAAAGCCTGGCCCTTTTATCGCGAAGAACCGGGGCCCCGGTTGTGCCGGTTTTCATATGCCGGCATGGAAAGCACCACCGGGTCGTTTTCGAAGAACCCATTTACCAGGAGGCATCCGGCGACGTGGAAGAGGATGTCGTTCGGTGGACCGGTGTGTATACCGCCTGGACCGAGCGGGTGGTTCGACTTCATCCGGAGCAGTGGACCTGGCTTCACGAACGGTGGAAGACGAAAAGACCTGGGAGTGCAGAGGGGGAAGAATAAGTTTGAGAGTTTGAAAGTTTGAGAGTTTGAAAGTTGGGAAAAACCGGGTGAAGTTTGAAGTTTGAAGTTGGAAGTTTGAGGTTGCATGTTGGAATTTCAAAAAACCGGCAGAGGATGCCTACGGGGCGACTGGGCGACGGAGCGAAAAAGGCTCCTTTTTGAAAATTGAAATTCCCGGCAAGGAGATCACGGACGGGAAAGAAATGACACGGAGACACGGGGAAACGGAGACGCGAAGGTTCAAGATTGTTTTCCGCCGCGTCACCCCATCTCCGCGTCAGCGTGTCGCGGACTCGAGCGACCTCAAAGAAGCGGAAGGAAAGCCACTTTGAAGAACCCTTCGGGAAAGAGCGAGAGGCCGGTGTCCGCCGTTCTCTTCGACAGGGACGGTACCCTGCTCGACGATCCCGGCTACTTGGCCGATCCCGCGGGGATCGTGTTTTTCCCGGGAGTGGTGCAGGCGTTAAAGAAACTCCAGGAGAAGGGTTTCCTTTTATTTGTTGTCACAAACCAGTCGGGGATCGGGCGGGGATACTTTAATGAGGAAACCGGTATCGCGGTGAACCTCCGGATGGCTGAGATGCTCAGGGAGCAAGGGGTCAGGCTGACGGGGATCTACTACTGCCGCCACAGCCCGGAGGAGGGCTGCCGGTGCCGGAAGCCCGGGACTCTGATGGCCGAAAGGGCTGTCATGGATTTCGGGATTCAAACCGGGTCCTCGTGGATGGTGGGGGATGTGGCCAAGGATGTCATCATGGGAACGAATGCCCGACTCCGGTCCGTCATGGTCATGACCGGAAAAATGCCGAAAGAGGAGGTTCCGGCCGGCGTTCCGGTAATAAGGGATATAGGGGAGGCAGCAGATTACATCATCAGGGAGAGCACCACCCGATGACGCGCTTCTTCCTTCTCCTGTCCGTTGTTTCCCTGTGTTTCGTTCCCGGCAGTCTTGCCCGCGCAGGGGAGGTCGTTGCCTTTCTCCCCGGGGAACGCCTTGAATATGTCCTTAAGTGGGGCGGGATCGCAGCGGGCGACTCTGTCATGGAAGTGGTTCATGGTGAACCGGTGAAGGATGTCCCGACTTTCAGGATCATTTCCACCGCGAAGTCGCGGAGCCTCGTGGACGTTTTCTATAAGGTTCGAAACCAGTATGAAACCCACCTTGACGCCCTGAGCAGTTTGCCCCGGAAATATGTCTTTGCGATGAATGAGGGTGGGAAGAGGAAAAACCGTGTTCTTCTTTTCGACCAGGATCGACACTTTGTCACCCGCATCATCCGGGAGAAGGAACGGACACAGAGCCGGATTTACGAGATCCCCGAAGGCTGCCATGACAACCTCTCCTCCCTTTACGCAATGAGGAATGAGGATTTCCAGGTGGGAGACTCCCTGACTTTCCGCGTTTTTGAGGGGAAAAAGAACTGGGACCTGGTGGTGGACGTTCTGGTGAAAGAGACGATCACGGTGAAAGCCGGGGAATTCAGGACCGTGAAGATCCACCCCAAACTCAAATTCGAGGGGATTTTCCGACGCAAAGGAGAACTGCACGTGTGGATGACGGATGACAAGTGGCATATCCCGGTCCTGATGAAAAGTGAGGTCCGGATCGGGAGCATTAACGCGGAACTGGTGGGGTTCAGGGTAGGGGACGGGGCCGAAGACGCCCGCGACCGGATTTCCGCCGGGGAAACGGAATAGATCCGTGGCGGGCAGGATACTCATTTACCGCCTGCTGATCTTTTCTGGCTTCCTGATCTGTCTGCCGTGGGTCGTGTACCGGGTTCTGTTTGTCAAAAAGCGGAGGCAGGGGATCTCTCAGCGGCTCGGGGCCTCCCCCCGATTCGACAGGCCGGTCATCTGGTGTCATGCTGTTTCCGTTGGGGAGGTCAGGGCGATACAACCGATGCTCTCCCTTCTCCAGGAGGACGATCGAACCGCGGACCGGGTCGTCCTTTCCACGGTTACCCTGACGGGCCAGGAGACGGCCCGACGGGAGTGCGGCTTTGTTCGAGACATCTTCTACTTTCCCCTGGATCTTCCTTTTGTTGTCAGGCGTTCCCTGAACAGGGTAAGGCCGTTCCTTTTCATTACCGCCGAGACCGAGTTCTGGCCGAACTTTTTTTATACCTGTTTCCTGAAAAAGGTTCCCGTTGTTGTCGTTAACGGACGGATCTCCGACCGATCCTTCGCCCGGTACATCAGGTTCCGATGGTTTTTCCGGCCCTTTTTAGAGCGGGTCTCACTGTTCCTCATGCAGAGCGAGGAAGACGCCAGGCGCGTCAGGGAACTCGGTGCGGGGCCGGAAACGGTCCGTGTCACCGGAAACATGAAGTACGACCGGGAACCCGAGCCGGTTTCCGTTCCGGAGGGTGTAAGGGAGTGGGCCCGAAGCGGGTTCCTCCTGGTTGGGGGCAGCACGCACGCCGGGGAAGAGGATGTGATCCTCGATGCCGTCGACAGCCTGGGCGGGGAAGGTATACTGACAGCACTGGTTCCGCGGCACCCGGAACGGTTCGAGGAAGTTGAAAACCTTCTTAGGAGCCGGGGCCTGGCTTTCTCCCGATACTCGGAGATTGAAGCCACTGGCGAAATCAAAGGACAATTCCTGCTGGTGGATGCCATGGGCGTTCTCGACGGTTTCTATGCTCTTGCCGATGCAGCCTATGTCGGAGGCAGCCTTGTGCCGGTGGGAGGTCACAACCTTCTGGAACCCGCCATGCACGGGGTGCCGATCCTTACGGGTCCTCATCTCCATAATTTTCGTGGTATCGCAGATTCCCTGGTGACGGCAGGCGGTTGCGTGGTGGTTGGGGATACTGAGGCCCTGTCCCTGGAACTCGCTTCCCTTTTGTCCTCCGTGGATCACAGGAAGATCATGGGGAAAGCCGCACTGGAGAAGTCCAGGGCGGCCAGGGGCGCCAGTGCGAGAAACCAAAAGGAAATTGAAAAATATTGCGCTTGAAAATTCCCGCCTCTCTGTGCACTGTCTGTAACGGAGAAGCGATTCACGGGAATCCGGCTTTGATGATTGGTTTTCGCCTCGGCGATTGAAAAGGGTAATTGGGTTGGATGTGAACGGGAACCCATGGCCGCAGAGTGATTTTTCCGGGTAGCCCTTGCGTTTGGGTTTTTGGGCGAGAAAATGACATTTCGCATTGTCGAAAAAATGGAAAAAGGAAATGGATGAGAAAAGAAGAGATTCAGGATTCACTGACAAGGCGAAGGAGCTGGGTCAACACTCCCGTTTGCCGGATTTCATTATCGCAGGTGCCAACAAGAGCGGGACTTCGTCCCTTCACCATATTCTTTCCCAGCACAGGCGGATATTCATTCCGGGCAGGGAGAGACACTTCTTTAATATGGATGATTTTCAGCGGCTTCCGACTCTGCATGCCTATCACAGAGGCAAGTGGTGGACAAAGGAATTTGAGGACCGATTGGATCACTATTTACGATGGTACACGTCCTATTTCGAGGATGCTCAAGAGAATCAACTTGTCGGAGAAGACTCAGCAACTTACTTGACATCAGAAAAAGCTCCTGAACGAATCTCCAAGGTTTTACCTGACGCGAAGATAATCCTTATGCTTCGGGATCCGGCCTCGAGAAGTTATTCCCATTATTGGCATAGGGTTCGAACCGGTCAGGCAATTTTCCGGTTCGAGGATGAAATTCGCCTTTCCCCCGAATACATTATCGAGGGAAGCCTGTACAAAAAACATATCGGACATTTCATGAAATTTTTCCCTTCGGAAAAAATGTTAATCATCCTATTTGAGGAGTTTGTGAACGATACCCAGAAAATAATCGACCAAACCTGCAAATTCTTGGATGTTCCTCTCGAACTGAACGTGAATGAAATTCAGACGCATCAAAATCCTGCACGGCTTCCTCGAAGCATTGGCCTTCAACTCTGGCGAAACCGCCTGCTCCACAGGCTGGTTTTGTACCGGAACTGGGAACAGTTCCCTGAAATGCCTGAAGCGGCCTCCGTTTGTCGGGAGAAAACCCTCCTCAGGATTGCTGACCGTGTCCATCGTTTATTCAACGCCAGCCGTCCTGCCAGGCCACCGAAAATGCGTTCCGAGACCAGAAATTTTCTCAACCGCTACTTCGCCCGGGAAAATGAGGGTCTGGCGGATCTGATCGGGATGGA
>CBFDCL010000036.1:0-19604 GCA_965603295.1 uncultured bacterium
TCAAAGGCACCCAAAAAAGAGTATAGCAAGCCTGAGCACTTATGGTGTCAGAGCAAAATAAGGATACCCCGGGGCGAAAAGGCCGGGGTGATAATACGAATATGGTCGGCGAAAAAGTAAGAGGCAGGGCCAAGTGTGGCCCTGCCTCTTGTGAGATCCGGACTCCTGGCGGTAACCAGGAACCCAGTTTACCCTTATTCCATCCCTTTCATCTGCTTCTTCATGGCCTGATCGACCCAGGCCTTGGGCACGCGGTAGGCGCGGTACATGGATTTTCCGAACCAGCCGAGGTCAAACGCGTTGACGAATTCCCAGACGACCTCGCCGTCCGGCGTCACCTCGAAGGCACGTCCCGGGTTGCCCTCGCAGATCAGCGTGTTGCCGTTGTGCAGACGCTGGGCGCTGCTGTAGTGGGAGGCGAAGAAGGTGCGGTCGTTGCCCCAGATCTCCCCGTCCCCGTCGTAATCCGCCGTGGGCTTGGCCTGCACGTACTGCCAGACGACCTTAAGCGTCACGGGATCGAACTCCACGACCCTGGAGTACATCCTGTGGGTGTTGGGGTAGGTCCCGATGGGCCCGCCATCCGCATCGGTCATGCCCTTGAAGTAGGAGCCGAACCCGGCGCTTCCCCCGTTGTCAAAGACCATGATGTTCCCGCCGCCGGGGAGGGTTTTGGGGATCATGTGGGTGTGGTGCGGCCCGATGATCTGGCCGATCCCGTGCTCCGGCATGTCCGCTGAGAAATCGGGGCCCACGCGCCACACGATGTCGCCCGACTTGAACTCGCCGGCAGGATCATCATACCTGGCGACGATGATCAGGTAGCTGGCCGTGCGCGAATCGAGGATGATGTTCTCGGGGTGCCATCGCCAGTCGCCGGTCTTGTTAAAGTGCCGGTTCTCCCCGAGCCAGGAAACGCAGTTGATATGGGTCCAGTCGATACCATTTACGAAACCTCCGATCTGGGGCCCGTGCAGGAGAGCCTCCTTGGCGTTGGCATCAAAGCCCATCCCCAGGTCCCCGGTACCGTCGGCCTCGAAGTGGTCAATGGAGTGCCACTCCCAGACGATGTTGCCGTCCCAGTCGGCCTGCCAGACGACGTCGCTCTCCAGCGCGGTATCGGTTATGGGATTGCCCCAACGATCGACACCTTCCCAATTCCTCATGGCCGGGTTGTCGTTCACCGTGCGGTCCAACCACATGGTGATGCCGCCGTCGGTGACGGCGTGCTGGCCGGGGGCGTAGTAGCCGGCGGAGCTGCCTTCCCTCTGATTGTCATGGTGCTGCGTGCCGTAATGCTCATTTCCGAAATCATCTACGTGATAATGACCCCACTGCTGGATCACTTCGCCGTCCCAGCCGAACTGGGTCAAATAACCTTCCATACCAGGTGCAGGCTTGTCATCGATGGAAGCATCGCCCACCATCACGCTGCCGTCTTCGAGCATCTTGGCCGGGATTCCCATGCCCAGCGTTCCCCACGAATTGACCACGTTGCCTTCCATGTCGATGAGGATCGCATAGTGGGAGATCTCCTGCTCAAAACACCACGATCCCCAGCACACAGTGGTCGTCTCGCCGGTCCCGTACCCGCCGAAAGAGTTGAGGAGCGTGTAGCCGTCCATGGCCTTGGGATCGTTAATGGTGACCCCTTCGTCACCGTTGGGGTTGTTGGGGTTGCTGTCGCCCATGGGTGATACTGCCATCGATCCCTGGAAGTTAGACTCTAAAAAATCGTGCATCTGCTGCGACTGGGCCGGGGACAGCCGCTCCATGATGTCGACCCCGTCAAAGTAATAGGAGTGGGCGGCCGTGGGCGAGAAAACCATCGCCATGGCCGCGACGAGGAAAACTGGCCAAATGAAGATCGAAACTTTTCCTTTCATTTTTTACCTCCTTTGATCATTATGGGTGCGGGAAGATTCTTTTTTGTTTTCCCGCTCTTAAACCGCTAAATCCTTTCAACACCGATCTCCTGCCTCCTGGGCCTTGCCGGACCCCCTATCGAAAGGATGAGCCCCGCCCAAAAGGCCAGCAAACCCGAACATTTCATTCACATGTTTGCCTCCTTTGCTCATCCTCCTATTGGACTTCCAACGATCCGACATGAACCGAAGGATTCCGGCCCGTGCCGGATGTCCCTGCGTCCGGCTTTTTAAATATATTCTCCTGTTAACCGTTTGATTCCCCGAAAACCCTGACCATTATTAGGCAAGAAATGTGCCAGGCAAGAAATGTGCCGGAAACATTTTTCCCTATTTCCCCATGTATTCTTACAATTCTCACAGTATTCTTACAATTCTCACAAATTTAACTGAAACTGCTTTCCCTTCCCCCACACTTTAGGTATAGATTCCAACTTATGTGGAAAAAAATTACCCAATTTTTTGCCCTGCCCCTTTGGGGTCGGTTCGGTCCTGTTTGGGCACCCGATTCGCGGAAAAGCCCGCTTGAATTAGCCTGTTTCGCCCTGCTATCATAAAAAAGGGGTTTTTTAGGTATGTGACGACTCGTTCCTGATCCTTCCGGAGGGGGACCCATGGGCAAGCATCTCGTCCTGGTGGGCGCCGGCCATGCCCACCTGACGACTATTACCGCCATCCCGGCGTTTATCGACCGTGGACACCGGGTGACCGTCATCGGCCCCGCCCGGTACCACTACTACTCAGGAATGGCCCCGGGGATGATGGCCGGCACCTACCGTCCCCAGGAGATCCGCTTTAATGTGCAAAGGATGTGTACGGAGCGCGGCGCCCGGTTTGTAGAAGACAGGGTGGAGCGGATCGACCCGGATTCCCGCCAACTCGTTCTCGGCTCCGGGCAGCGGTTATCCTATGACGTCGTTTCGTTTAACGTGGGCAGCGTGATCCCCGCTGTCGGCCCGGCGGGCCCCGGAGTTTTTTCCGTCAAACCAATTGAGAACATCCTTGGTGGGCGAAACGCGGTGCTTAGGGCGCTGGAATCAAGGCCCGTCAACGGTGAAATCAACCTCGCGGTTATCGGAGGGGGGCCCGCAGGGGTGGAAATGGCGGGAGGCCTTTGGCGCCTCTCCCGGGAGAACGGAGGAGGGGCCGCTGTAACCCTCATCGCCGGGTCGCGCCTGCTAAACGATTTCCCGGAAAAGGTCCGGCGCTTAGCTACGAGATCCCTTGCCAAACGGGGTATCAGAACCCTCGAAGGTGTCCATGCTCTTTCCATCGACGGCCAGGAGGTGCACCTTGACGACGGTTCCAGCATTCGGGCCGACATCAGTTTTCTCGCGGCAGGGATAAAACCCTCCCTCCTCTTTGCCGCAAGCGGACTGCCCACCGCGGCAGACGGGGGACTCCTGGTAAACGACCATCTCCAGAGCGTCCATAATCCCGGAATCTTCGGAGGCGGGGACTGTGTCACCCTCGAGGGACATCCCCTGGCAAGGGTCGGCGTCTACGCGGTGAGGCAAAACCCCATTCTCCTCGCCAACATCGCCGCGACCCTCGAGGGGAAATCCCTGGCATCCTTTTCCCCCGGGAGCCCCGACTTTCTCCAGATCCTCAACATGGGAGATGGAACGGGACTCTTCCGCAAGGGACAATGGATCTGGCAGGGCCGTCTGGTCTTCCGTCTCAAGGATTTTATCGACCGGAGGTTCATGAAAAAGTTCCAGCTGTCGGAGGAACTGGAAGAGGAAGTGTAAAACAGGATTCAGGAGACAGGAGCAGTATCCAGAAGAAAAGCCAACATATTGAAAAGATGAAGGTCCTTGATCTTTTTTCTCTCTTGGCTCCTGGCTACTGACGTTGGATCTTTTCTCGGTGTCCCCGTGTCTCCGCATCTCCGTGTCAGAATCCTTGTTTTCTGAACCTTGGAGGTACCCCATGTCCGTCATCGACTATTTCAAGCCCGCCCCCACAATGACCGCCCCCCAGGTGCGTGATCTCCTTGACCGGTATGATCCCGGGGGGGTCAACCTCGTGGACGTCCGCCAGCCGGGTGAATACGAGGGCCAGCACATCCCCGGGGCCATACTGATCCCCATCGGCGAGTTGGAGGACAGGGTTAAGGAACTCGACCCGGCAAAACCAACGGTGGCTTACTGAGCCGCGGGGGGCCGCAGCCGTGCCGCTGCGGGAATCCTTCAGCGCAACGGGTTTTCGGATACCCACCACATGGAAGGGGGCATCCGTGCATGGAACGGGGTGGTCGCGGAAGGTCTCCCCGAAGCCGGGATAGCCTATTTTAAGGCCGGCACCAGTGCCGCGGACATGGTTTCCCTGGCATGGGCTCTGGAAGAATCTACCCGTCAGTTCTACGCGCACCTGGCCGAAACCCGCCCGGGGAGCGAGGAATCGGACCTCTTCCGGGCCCTCGTCCAGGCCGAGGAGCACCACAAGGAAACCCTTTCCGGGATCAGCCACCGGCTGACCACCGAGCCGGTGAGCCGAATGAGCGATGGGAAGGAGCGGCGGATCATGGAAGGAGGGATGGACTTAGATTCCGCCCAGGAGTGGGTAGCGGGAAAACCCCTCGCGGACATCCTGGATCTGGCCATCGGCATGGAAGCCAACGCCTACGACCGGTATTTAAAGATGATGGATGCCTCTGCGCAGGCGGACAGCCGGGAGGTTTTCCGCACCATCGCGGGGGAGGAGAAAAAACACCTGGCGCGTCTGGCCGACCTGAGGGAAAATCAGGCTCAAAGATAAACCGGGATTCAAAGGGCCAAAGAAAGACAGGTTCCGGACCGGAGCCGTGGACCGAGCCGTGGTCAACAGTTAATATCACGGTTTCCCGTGAGGTTTTGCCTAAACACTTCCCGAGCAGTTGTCACAATCCGGTCTCGGCGATACCTCGATCTCCTCGACGTATTTTCCTCTCCACCCGCCGCTGCTCAAGTCGACACCGTTATCGGCTATGGCGTCCCGGAAATATTGGGAGAACCAGTATTCGACTCCTTTGAATCCGCGGGCGTTGACCAGGTTGGCCGTGCCTTTCTGAAGGAAGAAAAAGAATCTGCAGTGGGCGGGTTCACCGATCCCGAGAAGGAGTTTAAGCGCCTCCGTCACCATGAATCCGGCACTCGATACGACCGGCGGGCAGCAGACCGGGGTCCCCGAGGGCTCTTTGGTGGATAGTCTGGTCAGTTCCTTGATCCTCTTTGACTCCCGGACCTTCCCTGTATCGAACAGGCAGTGGAAACAGGGGCTCTTCGGCGGGAAAAAAATGCACCCGAAGGAGTTGATGTCGGCCATGCCGTAAAACAGGTGTGGGATGCCCTTGCGGACCGCGCACTGGGACAGGACGAACTTCGTGGCGAAATTATCCACACTGTCGAAAATGATCTCGGCGTCTCCCACAAGCCGGTCCACGTTTTCCTCCGTTATCCTGTCCTCGTGCATGGAGGTCTTCACATGGGGGTTGATGTAACCGAGGGTTTTCCGGGCCGATTCCGACTTTTTCATCCCGATCCTCGGTTCCTCAGACACGCAGTGAATGAACTGTCTGTTGAGGTTCGAAAGGGCCACGACATCATCGTCGCACGCGGTGATGTGCCCCACACCCAGCAGGGCGAGCTGGGTCAGAACGGGTGAGCCCGACCCGCCGCATCCACCCACGAAGACCTTCTTGGTTTTTAACAGCTCCTGGGTTTCGATTCCCCAGTCCGCGAGCAGTAATTGACGGGTGTATCTCTCTTTTTCGTGGTCGGTCAACATTGGCCAAACCCCCTGTGATTGTTTCAGTATCGTTTTCGCAAAATCAACCCGAAAGATTCCCCTTTTAATCACCCCGCCGGGCATGACCGGGGATCCGTGTTATCTACTCTCCCGTTTTACAGGCTATCTGAAAAAATTTACAAGACCCGGATTGTTCGCCGGGCATATTCCAGGTAGCCGGGAAAATTCCCCTCCAGCTTCACCTTTTCCTTCCGGGCCCGGATAAGCTTCCGTCCTGCACCGAGCCCCTGCCCACCGCAGTCACGCTGGCCAGGATCAGACCCAGCCCCGCAAAGGCGCTCGGGTGAAGGCGCTCGCTCAGGACCAGCCACCCCCAGAACACGCCTGACACGGGTATGATGTAGGTCACCAGGCTCAGCCTGGTGGCCCCGATCTGCGGAAGGAGCCGATAGTAAATGATATACGCCACGGCGGTCCCCAGGAGGCCGAGGGCTGCCAGGGACGCAAGAGCCGGAAGGGTGGGTGTTAAAGTCCACGGCCGGTCAAACCCCAGGCTCAGGGGGGCGATGAGCAGGGATCCCCCGATCATCTGACCGGTGGCCAGGATCAGGGGCCTTTCCCCGGAAAGCTTTTTCCCGTAGACCACCGCCACCGCGTAGCTGGCTGCTGCCCCTGCCATTGCCAGCTGGCCGAGAATGTGGGAACTGAGACCGGCGAGGACTGAGGGACCCATGACCAGCACCACCCCTGAAAGACCCAGGACCAGTCCAAGACCTTTCCGGGGTGAAAAACGTTCGTCCCCTGTCACGATGTGGGCGATGGTGACGGTGAAAAGGGGCATGAGGCTGTTGAGGATGGCCGCCAGTCCCGCCTCGATGTACTGCTCACCCCAACTGATGAGGGAATAGGGGATCGCCCCGTTAAACAGCCCCATGACCAGGAAAGACAGCCAGACGGGGCCGGGGGAAGGCATTTTCAGCCCCCGGTGGCGGGCCACCGCGTAGAGGGCGGCGCCGGCCAGGCAGGTTCGAACCAGTACGATGGTCAAAGGGGGTACGGTGGGCAGGGCCACCTTGATAAACAGGAAGGAAGCCCCCCAGATGATCCCGAGGAGAAAAAGGGATCCGAACTGACGGACCGTCACCTTTTTCTCCTCGGGGAGTGCAGGGTGCAGGTGGGAGAGTGCAGAGTGCAATTGGCGAAGTGCAGAGTGCAGGGTGCAAAGTGCAGAGAGGAGGTTGGTTCTCCCTGTTGTACTTCATGTGTTCCTGGGACAGGAAAAATCATTTATCTGTCTTCCATCTGTTCAATTACTGCCGGGTAATTGGCTGCCAGTTCACGGGCGAGCATTATTTTCTTGCGCGTGACACCCCACCGGTAACCGCCCATCTCCCCTGATTTTCTCAGGACCCGATGACAGGGGATAAGCCAGGCAACGGGGTTGCTGCCCACAGCCCCGGCAACCGCCCGCACCGCGTCAGGACGCCCGATCCTCCTCGCGAGGTCCGAATAGGAAATCACAGTGCCCTCGCGGATCCGAAGCAGCGCCTGCCACACCTTGATCTGGAAATTGGTGCCGCGCAGATCCAGCTTTGCCTTTCCTCTGCCGGAAGTTGTTTCAAAAACTCTGCCGGCCGCCTGATCTACCGATTGACGATCCTTCACAAGCCGGGCCGCGCTCCATTTTTCCTTCAGATTCGACTCCTCATCCTTTTCATTAACCTCGTTAACAAACCGCAGATCACAGATCCCCCGGTCTGTGAGGGCGATCAGACATCGCCCGAACGGACTTTCGCTGAACCCATAACGGATCACCATACCTTCACCGAAAACCTTGAATTGGCCCGGTGTTACCGCCTCCACCGAAAGGAAAAGGTCATGAAGTCTTCCCGGCCCGCTCAACCCCACATCGAAAGCCGTGTCCAGAACCGGGGAGGATTGAAGAAGAAGCTTTTTAGCGTTCTCCACCGTCAGAAACTGCAGGTAGCGTTTCGGGCTCAGGCCGGTCCACATCTTGAACTGCCGCTGGAAATGAAAGGTGCTAAGGCCGATATACTCCGCAACCTCCTCCAGATCCGGTTGGGCCAAAGCGTTATCCTCAATGTAGCGGATCGCTTTTTCCATCCTTGAATATCCCGAACTCACCTGACCGGCCTCCTTTTCCACCGGACCTCATTATTCCCCCGGAAAGTAACACCCCTCGATGGGTGAAGCGACCCGATTCTTGCGGGAAGAAAAGTGATTGGTGATTGGAACCACAGACCAAAGTCCAAACCCAAAAGACCAAAGAAGAACCACGTTGAACGTAGAACATGGAACCTTGAACACGTTGCTCCTGCAGCTTCAAACCTCAAACTTCCTAGCCTGATCTTGTCGAAGGCTCAAACTTTCAAACTCCCAAACTCTCTCCTCACGCCCGCTTTCGCTGGTCGCTGGGGAACGTAGAGGAGGCCGAAAAATTCTACCGAAGAAAAATTATCCTTTCGAATTTGGCCTTGGTTTTCTCTGCGAACTCTGTGTCTCTGCTTGAGGCTGCTTTTTTCCGGTCAGGAAAACGGTGTCATTGCGAGGAGTGACGAGAGTGGCGAGGGCGACGCGGCAATCTCAGGAGGACCAAAAGAACCGCTGCAACTCCCTTCATTCGCCCCTGAGATCGCTTCACTTGGGAAACGGTTCGCGATGACACCGTTGTTTTTAACTCTCAAACTCTCAAACTTTCAAACTCTCAAACTCATTTTTTAATCGTACTTGGCAATGAACTCTTCAACCTCCCTTACGTCATGGACCGATCCCGCAAAGAAGGGCACCCGTTGATGCAGGTCCACCGGAGTCACGTCCAGGACCGCCCCCCGGCCCGTGCTCGCCGCCCCTCCGGCCTGTTCGCAAAGGTAGGCCATGGGGGAGCATTCGTACAGGAGGCGAAGCTTTCCCTGGGGCTTTTCCGGATCCTTGAGATCCGCCGGATACATGAAGATACCGCCCTTTAGAAGAGTCCGGTGCATGTCGGCTACCATGGAACCGATGTAGCGGGCTCCGTAAGGGCGCCCGCCTTCCGGGCTTTTCTGCTTCAGGTGATCGATGTACTCACGCACACCGGTGGACCAGTAGGGATAATTGCCCTCGTTGATGGAGTAGGTTTTCCCCTTTTCCGGAATCCGGATGTCCGTGTGAGATTCCAGAAACTCACCCACCGACGGATCCAGGGTAAATCCGTGAACGCCGTTACCCGTACTCATGACGAGCATGGTACTGCTCCCGTAGACAACGTATCCCGCTGCCACCAGATCGCGCCCGGGCTGCATGAGATCAGCACCGCAGCCGTCATCCCCCTCTGAAACCCGGCGGTGGATGGAGAAGATCGTCCCGATATTGACGTTAACGTCGATATTGGAGGAACCGTCGAGAGGGTCGAGGGCGACGGAGTAATGGCCTCTTCCGTACCCGTTGGGAACGGGAATGATGTCGGCATCCTCTTCGGTAGCCATTACACAGAAGTGCCCGGATTTCCCCAAGATGTGGAGGAACACCTCGTTGGCAAAATCGTCAAGCTTCTGGACTTCCTCGCCCTGGACATTTTTTTCCCCGGTCAGGCCCAGGATCTCCACCAGTCCAGCTTTATTGACCTCCCGGGAGACGATTTTGGCGGCAAAAGCAAGCTGATTAAGGATCCCCGTCAGTTCACCCGTCGCACCGGGGTGTTCCTTCTGTTTCTCATAAATGTGGCGGGTGAGGTTGATGCCGATCTTCTTGTCTGTCATGGGACTCCCCTCCTTCCACGAAACACCCTTCCCGGCACCCCTCTGTTCGGCGCTTTCCGTCAGGGGTTTGGGAAAGGTTTACAATTATAACAAAGGGTCCCGGTTTGAAAAAGAGGAAGATCCCGGCTGATGAGAAACGCTGGCTTTTTTCTGCAAGGATTCCGGTCGCGTGTTTTCTAATATTGATATCAATATTTTACATTGGCAGGTACACAAAAAAATGATATTTCCAACAAGCGCTCAGGATATTCATTGTTATCCTGCAATAATTGTTGCCAATAGTGTGCAGTTGTGGTGAAAACAGGGCATAATCTTTTGCCGTCCAGACAGCCGGCAAAAGGTGGGGAAACCGCTCCGAAAATTATGAGCGGATTAATCTCGTTTTCTGAAGCGGAAAACAAGGGGAGGTTGAAATGATCCGGGCACCGAAACAGTTTCACCTGACCCTGCTCCAGAAACTGCTGCTGGGGTTCGGGATCAACATCCTTCTTATCGCGGCGATCATGGTTTCCAGCCTGATGATCAACGGGGAAATGTCCAACCGCCTGACCCTTCTGTTTGGATCCCTGGCCATCCTGGTCAGCGTCGCCGTGGTGCTTATCCTCAGTATTTCCATCATCAAACCCATTGGCAGCCTCGTGGACGTCATGAAAAAGGCGGAGAAAGGGGATTTTTCAGGCCGTTACGCAAACCCTTATCTTGTGGCCTGCTGGGAAGAACATAACTGCGACAAATACGATTGCCCCGCCTACAAGGCGGACAACCTGCGCTGCTGGCAGATCGACGGCACATATTGCATGCACGGGCCGGCCGGCTCCGAGGCAAGCGACGGTTGTGTCTGTGAATCGTGTCAGGTCTACCTGAAAGCCGGCCATGACGAGTTCTCGAGGATTGGGGAAGCGTTCAACCACATGATGACCGGTTTCGTGAACCTTTTCGCCCTCATCCGGGTCGCCTCCTTCGAGGTCATGTCCGCTTCCAGAAACCTTATGGCCCACTCCGAGGATCTCAGGGTGGGGTCGGATCAGCAGGCGAAGGCGGTGGACGATGTGACCTCCTCCATCGAAGAGATGAACAACACGATTAAAAGCGTTGCCGACAACGTGGAAAGCTATTACTCCACCGCCCAGGAGAGCAACACTTCCATCCTTCAGATGACCGCCTCCATCGAGGAGGTGGCCCACAACGCGGAACTGTTGACCGGGAACGTGGAGGAGACAGGCACCCTCCTCGATGAACTGGCCGCCTCCATCAGGGAAGTGGCTCAGCACTCGGGAAGTCTCTCCGAACAGGTGGGGCAGTCTTCTTCAGCCCTCATGCAGATCGACTCATCCGTCAAGGAGGTGGCCGAAGGAGCAAGGGACTCCAGCGAACTCGCATCCCTTGTGATCGAGCGGCTGATGAAAGAGGGGAACACTGCCGTTGGAAAAACCGCGGAATCTATCGTCCAGATACGGGAGATCGTGAGCGATGCCGCTGAGGTCATGCACAATCTGGCGGAACGATCCGGCGACATAGGAAAGATCCTTCAGGTGATCGACGAGGTATCCGACCAGACGAAGCTGCTTTCTCTTAATGCCGCTATCCTGGCGGCCCAGTCCGGATCTCAGGGCCGGGCATTTTCCGTTGTGGCTGAGGAGATCAGAGCCCTGTCCGAAAGGACCAGTTCATCAACTCTGGAGATCAATCAGCTTCTTTCCAGTATACCCGTCGAGGTGGAAATGGTTACAAAAGCCATACGGAAAGGGATCGAAAAGGTGGACGAAGGGGTGGAGTTCATCGGGGGAGTGAAGGATGCTATCAACGACGTTTCGGAAGCTGCAAGGAAGTCCGCCGATGCTTCCGCCATGATCATGACCGCCACCGGTGAACAGGCGAGCGGTGTCCGCCAGGCTGCCGAGCTTGAGCAGAACATCGCACGCATGTCCAGGGAGATCGCCCAGGCCATGAAATACCAGGCCCAGAACTGCGAGCAGATCGTTTCTTCCGCCGAGCAGATGAAAACCCTCTCCCTTCATGTGAAGAGAGCCACCGAGGAGCAGGCCTCCGGTACAAAACTGATCAGTCATGCCAGCAGCGAGTCCATGAAGATGGCCAGGAGCATTACGGAAGCCACCCAGGAAGAGGCCCGAGGCAGCGAACTGATCGTCCGGTCCATAGAGGCCGTCAGCACGGCGACGAGCAGGAACATGGAGGTTTTCGCCCAACTCAGCGAAGTAGTGGCCTCCCTGACCGAGCACAGCCGTATGCTCCAGGAAGAAATGGGGAAGTTCAAGGTAAGCAGTGACTCGTGATTGGGAATCAGTTTGAAGTTTGAAGTTACGATTTGTGGCATGCCTGCAGCCATCTCTTGCGATTCTAACTCCGAATTGTAACCCCTTCGGCAGGTTTCACATTCCAGCTAACCTCAGATCGTTTCGCTCAATGTTAACTCGCGAAAACAACAGGTTAGTTTGACCTCAAACCGCATATTTCAAACATCGAACCGTTTTTCAATCACTAATCATGAATCACTGATCGACGGATTTTATCTTGGCTCCTGGATTTTGGATCTTGGATATTTTTGAAATCTGAAGTTTTTACTCTGGCAAAACATACAACCAGATCGCAAGGAAATGGCATACACTCCCGGCGAGCACGAACAGGTGCCAGATAGCGTGGTTAAAGGGAAGCTGTTTCGAGACGTAGAAGATCACTCCAAAAGTATAGGACAGACCGCCTGCCAACAACCAGGCGATGCCCCCCGGCGGGATCGTGGCAACGAGGGGCTTGATGGCCACGATGACCAGCCAGCCCATCCCGATGTAGACGAGCCCGGCCAGGAGCCGTGGACGAGCCATAAGAGCAAAGTTAAGGGTGATGCCCAGGACAGCAAGCCCCCAAATCGTTCCGAACAGGGACCAGCCCCACGGGCCGCGCATCTTCACCAGAAGAAAGGGCGTGTATGTCCCGGCGATAAGCAGATAGATGGCCGAGTGGTCAAGGTAACGGAACCACACCTTCAGGCGGGGGTTCCGGATGGAATGATAGAAGGTTGAAAAGAGATAAAGGAGGATGAGGCTCGAGCCGTAGATGGCGAAACTCACTACCCGCCATGCGTCCCCGCGAAAAGCGGCCAGAGTCACCAGAACGCAGAAGGCTACCGTCCCCAATGCGGCTCCCACACCGTGGGTGATGCTGCTGGCGATTTCCTCCGCCCTGTTGTAACGGTTTTCAATGTTTGTTTTCATGGTTTTTTCGATTTCAAATTTCAAGTTTCAAAACAGATCCAACATCCCAGAACCAAGATCCAAGAACTTAAGAGCTAATCACCAGTCACTAATCACCGTTTGTTCCCCCTGAACTCTGAACTCTGAACTCTGAACAGGGTTCTCACGTTAAACCTTAAACATTAAACATTAAACGCTAAACTATTTTCCCAGGTCCAGGTCCAGATAAAAAACTACACATCATGCAGTTCCTTTATCTCGATCCCGCCCCCGATCTGGCTGATCCAAACTCCAGCCAGGACGAAAAGAGCAGCGGCCATCTGGGCCCTGTTGAGCGATTCCCCCAGCAGGGTCCACCCGAAAAACACGGCCATGACGGGGACGAGGTTGACAAAAGCCGAAGCCCGGTTGGCGGGAACGTATTTGATGCCCAGGTTGTAAAGGCCAAAGGCGCCAAGGGTCACAAAAACGCCGAGGTAGACGATGACCAGACCCTGCCCCAGGGTGAGGCTGGGAAGCCGTTCGAACAGGCGCGGCAGGCCGGCGGGAAGGAAAAACAGGGTCCCGGCGACGATCTGCATGGCGGTCAGGGCCCAGGGGTTATAGCGGGCGCTAAGGCGTTTCACCAGGAGAACGTACCCTACGACCGTCATCATGGCTCCCAGCTCCAGGGTATTTCCGAGGAGGGGATTGCCAGCGGCCTCGGTGGCCTCCCCCGCCAGGGTCAACCAGACAACCCCGCCCAGGGAAAGGAAAAGACCGAGGACCGTTCCCCTTTTCACATGCTCCCGGAGGACAAAATGAGCCCCCAGAGCGACCATCAGCGGCACCGAGGCCGAGATGAGGCCCGCCTGGGAGGAAGAGGTAAACCTGAGGGCGTTGGCCTCAAGGGTGAAATACAGGCACGGCTGAAACCCAACGAAAGGGAGGATGAGCTTCCAGTCCCCGGACCGGTAGGGAAGGGGCAATAGCCTGCGCGCGAAGAGCAGAACCAGAGCAAAGGCAACCACCATCCGCCCCCACATCACAGCCCAGGGCCCTAAAACCCCGATGATCGACTTCATGGCAGCAAAGGAACCGCCCCACAAAACGGCGGCGGTCAGAATGGAAACGGCAGGCCAGAACGTGCCTCCTCTGGATCGTCCGGTCACGGAAAACCTCCTTGTCGGGATGGGGCATCATAATGGGTGGGAGGGCAGGAGAAAAGAAAAATCGTTCATGGGATCCGGAAAAGTGCCCGGCCATGCGCACAATTTACTTTGCCCCCATAATGAGCCAGAATACCTGCCAGGGTATATTTCGGAAAAGGAGGGGGAAAATGGAAAAAGGGCCGATGGTTTCCAGGGAAAAGAACTACGCCACCCTTCAGATCATATGGCTTTCCATGGTCGTATCGGTGGTCATCTACTTTTTCGTGGCGCGCTATGTTCTTGCCGACCCCGGGTTCGGTCCGCAGGTCCCGGTGGGGGTGATTGCCATTACCTTTGTGATCCTGAGCGCTGCCCTTTTGATGGCGCAGCTTCTTCTTCGCACCTTGTTGTCCGACGACAAGCTGTTCCCCCGGTTCCGGGAAGAAAAAACAACCGGTTCTCCTGAAACCTTTATCGGCGGTGATGCGGGGGCCCGGTTCCTCCTTCAGAATCATATGACCTTCAGCCTCATCCTCTGGGCCCTCGGGGAGGCCCCTGCCATCTTCGGCCTGGTCCTGACTTTCCTTTCCAGCGACATGCGCTACCTGACCGGGTTCGGGCTGTATTCCATCGTCAACCTGTTTTTCTTCCGGCCCCGCCGAGGCCAATACGAGGAGCAGCTTGTCAGGTTGAGGAGGTACCTGGCGGGGAGAAAAGAATGAAGAAGGTGGAAAGTGGAATGAACCCAAGATCCAAAATCCAAGATCCAAGGTAAAATCCAGGGATTGAGGATAGGCAGCCCAAAATCCCTGGTCCAAAGCCCAAAGAAAAACACGTTGGACGTTGGACCTGGTTTCAACCTCAAACATCAAACTTCAAACCTCATACTTCATCTCTCAAACTCTCAAACTTTTTCTTTTCCCCTTCTCCTTTCTCCTGTTTTTAATATATCTCCTCCGGTATCGTTACACAGGCCGTTCCGTCCGGAACCGGATCAACCGGAAAAAACATATTGACCTTATCGATGTTGTCATATATATCAGTAATAACATTATAGCAAATCTGACAACATTGGGCTTTTGGGAAAAGCAGCGTTGGGTCTTATCCAGGGAACGTTTTTGCGCGAACTTTTCCCGTCGCCGATCTCTTCCCCCAGACAGGGAGAAAAAGAATGAGCCTGCCACATAGAGCCCAAAAAGGGTTCACACTTATTGAACTGATGGTTGTCGTGGCAATCATCGGCATCCTCGCCGGGATCGCTATCCCCAATTTCCTGAACCTGAAAGACAAGGCCATATGGGGGACAGCCAGGGCCAACCTGGACGTTATCCGGTCGGCGCTGGCGTCCTACGCCACCGAGAAACTGGATAATTTCTACCCTGTCGGGACATTTGACTTCGCCGGATTGAAAACCGTTCTGCCCCATTCCAACATGCCGGCTGTCGAAGAATTTGCGAAGTTCCAGACCGGATCCTTCAGCTACGCCAGCAGTACCGGACGCACCTTCACGATTTCGGTCAACTGCAATAATCGGGGCAACGATCCCCTGATAGCGACACTCAGTGGTATCACTCCTGATTCCTATGAGGATTATGTTCTTTTACCGGAGGATCATGGGCATCGGCGTATTCGCTCTTAGAACGCGGAAATTCAGGAGTCACATCTTGCTGTTCAACGTTTTTCACAAAAAATGACCCGATCCAGTTAAAGACCAAAAAGCAAGGTACTTCTCCCTGTTCAGATTTCAAGCACCCGTCTTTGCATAAAGCTGCGATTGGCAGGCCAGGCACTGACTAACAGGTATTATTAATACTTATCTCTTAGCACTCTTCACTTTGAACTTCTTTTCAACTTTGACTCTTTTTTCTCCCCTATCTTTCAGCACTTAGGATTTAGCTCTTTCTCTTTTTTTCCCTACCTTCAACTTTCTATTTTTTGGCTTTCCCCTTCCCCGGTGTCGTGCTTGTGTATCCACGTTCCATCCCCTGGAATTGTGGCGCCGATGAAGATGACAAGAGTGACTTTTTTCAGGTCCTGGTGGTTTACGCTTTTCGCCACGGTATTTATCCCTCTGTCCGTTCGCAGCGCAGTGGGCGACTGGAATAACATGCCTACCGTGTCCCTAGGACCCACGATCCTTGAGGTGGACCGGATCTGCGTCAACAAGCTGACCTACGACCCGGTGATCCCCTTCACCACACCCCGTGCAGCCCGATGGGACAAAGCTTTGAGGGGGATATCCTTGTGTGGTATTGAAAAATGGAATTAGACTCTTTGAGATGCGATCGTTCTTGTGGTATTTTACTTAAACAGTGATATTAGACACCCATTGGGTTGTCGTCGGTTCAGCTACCGAATATTTATTTAAAGGAGGCGGGAAATGACGCGAAGGTATTCAGGAAAAATGGACGGCGAAAGATGGCTCGGCAACAGGGAGAACAAGGAAGTGCACGACCTCGAACGGGAGACACCGGAATGTAAGATAGCGGAGATAATGGACTCTGGAAATGAAATTGCGTTCCGCGTCTTTGAGGACCCCAAGGAACAGGGTTACAAGAACTGCCCTTTCTGCGTGGACGAGAATGCCGAGGATACCTGCAAGGTCTGATCTTCTTCAGGCCGGGACAGGACCTGGAAGCGGTTGGAATCTGAAACAAAAAACCATCCATAAGGATGGTTTTTTTCGCCCTTTTATTCGATTAAACAGGGGCTCAAGCGATCATTTCGGATCTTGAGCGGGGGTTTCTTCTTCCTTCGGACTTCAGTCGCTGCTCCTCTTTCCTTCCTTTTTATTCCTCTTGACTTCTTTCCTTTCCGGCCCCAGATTGCTTTGTTTACCGTTGAGTCACCCCACCGGGATAAGGAAAGGTAAGGGAACCGCAAACCATGCAGGAAAATATCCGCAACATCGCCATCATCGCCCATGTGGATCACGGCAAGACCACCCTGGTGGACGCCATGCTGAAGCAGTCCGGGGTTTTCCGGGAAAACGAGGCTATCACCGAACGGGTCATGGACTCGAATGATCTCGAGCGCGAGCGCGGGATCACCATCCTGGCCAAAAACCTCTCCATCCGTCATGGCGGTATCAAGATCAACATCGTTGACACCCCGGGACACGCAGACTTCGGGGGCGAAGTGGAACGGATCCTGAAGATCGTGGACACTGTGCTTCTCCTTGTGGACGCGGTGGACGGACCCATGCCGCAGACACGGTTCGTCCTGAAAAAGTCCCTTGAACTGGGCCTTCGTCCCATTGTCGTCATCAACAAGATCGATCGTCCCAATGCCGACCCTCGCCGAGCCCGGGACCAGGTCTTCGACCTTTTCTGCGATCTCGCTCTGACGGAGGACCAGCTTGATTTTCCCGTCATCTTCACCAACGCAAGGGACGGTCATGCCATAAGCGACCTGGCCGAAGAACCCAAAAATCTCGAGCCGCTGTTCGAGGTTATCCGGGAAAACAGTTCCCCTCCGGATGGAGACCTTGATGCTCCTTTTCAGATGCTTGTCGCTCACATCGACTACGACGACTTTATCGGGCGCACTGCCACCGGAAAGGTCTTTAACGGGAGAATCGGAACCGGGGAACAGCTTGCTCTCGTCAGGCGGAACGGGAAGATCGAGAAAGGGAAAATCACCCGGATCTTCGACTACGACGGGATACGACCCGTACAAGTCGGGGAAGCGGCCTGCGGGAACATCCTCACCCTGGCCGGTCTTGACACGGTCCAGATCGGAGACACCTTGACCCACCCCGATCACCCGGAAGGTCTTCCCTATATCGACATCGAGGAACCGACCCTGTCCATGAATTTCATGGTAAACACCTCCCCTTTCGCCGGCAGGGACGGAAACCTCGTTACATCCCGAAACATCCGCGAGCGCCTGCACCGGGAGCTTCGCACCAACCTGTCCCTGCGCGTGGAGGACACCGCAAGCCCCGACACGTTCAAGGTCTCGGGTCGTGGGGAGCTTCACCTTTCCATTCTCATCGAGAACATGCGGCGGGAGGGTTATGAGATGGCCGTCTCAAAGCCGGAGGTCATCTTCAAAGAGATCGAAGGGCAGCGCCACGAGCCCATGGAGTACCTGGTGGTGGACGTGCCCGATGAGTTTCAGGGCAGGGTCATGAGCCTCCTGGGCCCGCGCAGGGCCCGGGTCTCCAACCTTTCCACCGCATCCGGAACCGTGCGCATGGAGTTTTCGATCCCGGCAAGGGGACTCATCGGGCTGCGCAACGAAATCCTCACGGAAACCCGTGGGACCGCGGTGATGACCCACGTTTTTAACGGTTACGAACCCTACCAGGGGGAGATACCGGGGCGCCGGACAGGGGCTCTTGTATCCATGGTGGACGGGACAGTCACCGGTTACGCCATCGAGAATCTGCAG
Organism: uncultured bacterium; assembly: GCA_965603295.1. Taxonomy (GTDB): domain Bacteria; phylum BMS3Abin14; class BMS3Abin14; order BMS3Abin14; family BMS3Abin14; genus JAFGWO01. The sequence goes on from CBFDCL010000036.1 coordinate 18,147, forward strand.
GATCGCGGTAAGCTGTTCGTTGGACCGGGCACGGAAGTCTATACGGGAATGATCATCGGGGAAAACGCGAAGGACAACGACATCGATGTCAACCCCGTCCGTGAAAAGAAACTGACCAACATGCGCTCCTCCACGTCGGAGATCGACACCCGGCTTACGCGGCCTGTCATCTTCAGCCTCGAGCAGGCCATCGAGTTCATCGATGACGACGAACTGGTGGAGATCACACCCCGATCCATCCGGCTGCGCAAGAGGGTCCTCGACAAGAATTTCCGACCCAAAAGGATGGCCAGCCTGGGATAACAACCGGGTTTGAGGGTCTTACTGTTTGAGAGTTGAGAATTCCATGTCAGTGCAGAGTTTAGAGTGCAGGATGCAGAGGGGAACGACAGCCCAAAGCCCAAGGACCAAAGCCCAAAGGAAAACACGTTAGACGTTGGACGTTAGACATTGGACCCTGGTTTTACCGTTCGAACTTCGGGGAGGTAAAAAGAGTTGTCCGAGAGCCGGGCGGGGGTCCTTCTGGGGTTGGCCGCTTACCTGATGTGGGGGGCTTTCCCCGCATTTTTCAAAACCATCGCATCGGTTCCGCCCTCGGAAGTCCTCGCCCACCGAATTCTCTGGTCGGCTGCTTTTCTTTTCCTGTTCATATCCGCTGTCGGTGGGCATGAATCCCTGAAAACCATCATCAGGGACCGGCGGACGGTTGTAATCCTGACGGCCTCCACCTGCTTCCTCGCGGCCAACTGGTTTACATTTCTCGTAGCAGTTGCCAACGGAAAAATCCTCGAATCCAGTCTCGGGTATTTCATCAACCCCCTTGTCAGCATCCTGCTTGGAGCCATATTCCTCGGAGAACGCCTCACAGCGCGCCAGAGGATCAGCATCTCCCTTGCGGCGGCGGGGGTCTTCATCCAGACACTGATGGTGGGGAGACTTCCTCTGATCTCCCTGATCCTGGCTTTTTCCTTCGGGTCCTACGGCCTGGTAAGGAAATCAGCGCGGGTCCAGCCCGTATCAGGGCTGGCAGTGGAAATGACCATAATGTTCCCTGCGGCCCTCGGATACCTGGCGTTTCTCCTGGCCCGCGGCAAAGCCGGGTTCCTGGCCGGGACAACAGGGCTGGACATTCTCCTTGTTCTTTCGGGGGTAGTCACAGCAACACCCCTTATACTTTTCGGCGGTGCGCTTAACCGCCTTCGCCTGTCCACCATCGGGATCATGCAGTATATCGTCCCCACCGGCCATTTTCTGCTGGCCGTGTTCGCCTTCGGGGAACCGTTCACCACGGGCCACCTGGTGAGCTTCTCGTTCATCTGGGCAGCCCTGGCCCTGTACATGTCCGAATCGTTTCAGGCGCCCCGCCCGCCCGCGTCCGGAGGGGTGTAAACCCGGTCCAACGTTCAATGTCCAACGTCCAACGTGTTTTCCTTTGAGCTTTGAGCCTTGCATTTTGGC
>CBFDCL010000037.1:0-18783 GCA_965603295.1 uncultured bacterium
GGTACCAGACACCAGGTACCAGATACTGCTCTTAATACCAAATCCCCATCTCAAGGCCCCTGGCGTCTTTCGGAGGATCATCCGGGAGGCGGCCCGCCTCCCCTCTGAAGATCCTCATGGCCGTCCATGCGCAAGCATATGCGTCCAGAACGTCGTCCGCCGCAGCCTTTCCAGATGGGAAAGCTGCGAGACCCTCATGTATCTGGTAAAAGTACGCTTCCAGCAACTCGATCCTTTCCTCTCTGCCCTCCTTCTTTTTCTTACCCGAAGATGCCGCGGCCAGGCCGGCCATCACGAAGTAACTGATTTCCGGATGGGCCTCCCGAATGCGCACCTGAAGATCCGGAGTTATTAACTCGTCTAACTCTTTCACCCTGGGGATGATTCCGAAAGACTGCCGGTTTAGCCTCCACTCCCGGGCCTCCTCGAAGGTGGAACTGGAAAGGGAAAGCCGTGATGGGGGAGAAAAAACGGACGATGCCCGGGGCTTTCCGAGCACCTTTCTCGCGGCCCGATCACACTCCCGTCCCCCCTTCACGGGCCCGTCAAGCAGGCCTACCGGGATATCCACCGCCACGAAACTTGATCGTATTTCCAGGTGAAAAAGATCATTTAAACGTTCGAGAAGAAAGAAGTTTTCCTCCACGACCTCATCGAAGAAGGTCACCAGGACAGCAATCCATCCGAAGGAGCAGCTGTCGACTCCGGCTACTGTGGGCATGGATCTCCTTTCCGGTTTCCTCACGAATCTCCCAATGTTTTACCTCTTCCCTTAATCCCATGTTATCATTAATATTTTAGGAAACCACCGGCAAATGGAGGTTCCTTTGATGGACGAAAGGGTAAGGGAGATGGAAGCCCTCAGGCAGGCTGCTGAGAATGGGGATGTCGGAGCTCAGACAGCCTTGGGAACAATGCTCGCCTCCGGAGAGGGAGGGCCGCACGACCCGGGGGAAGCCGTGGACTGGCTGCTCCGGGCGGCCCGGGAAGGGGACACCACCGCCATGTTCAACCTGGGGGTGGTCTATAAAAAGGGCCTCGGAACACACCAAAATCAGGATGAGGCGGCCCTGTGGTTCTGGCAGGCCGCCGAGAAGGGGGACAAAGGATCCCGGATGAAACTCGGCACCATGCTGATAAAAGGTCAGGGTTTCTCCCAGGGGTCCCCGGCAATCAAAGCCATCGAAGCATCAGCGGACCAGGGAAACCCTTATGCTCAATCCTTCTATGCCAGGCTCTATCTGGATGGGGCCGGTGTTGACCAGGATGACGCTTCCGCTGAACGGTGGTTCCGCCTCGCTGCAGACCAGGGAGAGGAAAGCGCCATTTTCAACCTGGGTGAGATGATGGTTGAGGGACGTACCATGGAAACCTCCGAGGATGAGATAGGGAACCGGTTTTTCGAGCTTGGCACAGCCTACCTCTCGGAAGGGAACCTGGTAAAAGCCTTCGACTGCCTCGTCTCCATCAAGAGAGTAGACCCACACCACTTCCTGGCTCAACGCTTGGAAGATGAGATAGAAAGGGCTAACCAGGGTCACATGAAACGAGGGTAGGCAGCTCCGATTCCGTTTTCAGGGCGCTGGGCGCAGAGAAAAACCTTTATTGTAGTCTGAAATGCTTTTGGGTGTGTACAGGCGTTAAGCATTAAGAGGGTAAAATTTCACTCCACCACACCTTTACGCTCCAGGTACGCACGGCTTATTTCTCCTTCTGCTCGGCGCGTTGGGCCCTTCGGCCTGTCTTCGTTTCCAGAAAGGCTCTCCATCTTCCCTGCTGTTCCTTGAACATCGGGTAGCTGGGGTAGTTGTAAAAGAGGACTGTCAGGGTCACGATACCGAAGAGCCCCATGAACCTCCACTTCCCGATGTAGAGGGTCAGAAACAGGCCGAAACCCGCGATGACCATCGCTGTGATCCAGATGAGTATCCGGAAGACAACATGGGCCTGGAGCATCAGCTGTTCGCCTCTCTCGGGTAGTTCCAGGACCCGCAGCTTGTCCGCAGCCTTGAGGTTAAGGCCCCAGGAGTCAAGATCCAGGAAGCGGGGGAACAGTTTTCCGTCAGCCAGGTTGGAGCGGAGCTTCCCCTGGAACATGAGGATCACGATACTCAGGAGCCCCAGTATAACCGCCCCGATTTGCAAGTTCAGGGAGTCTACGGGCTCCGGCCGCAGGATCCACGCCACCAAGAACAGGATCAGAACCAGGACAGCCAAGGCCAACCAGACCAGGTTCAGGAGGGCGAAAGTCTGCTTGGGCGTGATACCTTGAACCTGATGATCCACCAAAAACTCCTTTCAACACCCGGAATCCGCCTCGGGAGTATTACGCCGACCGTCCACAGGTTTTCAGAATAGCACAGAGCACCACCTTCTACCAAACCCCTTACCCAACACCATGATTCCGTCCCCTTGCGTGGACAGACGACGAACCAGATCCTATAATTGGTGATGTCAGGACATTTTCCCAGGAAAGGCGGAGGTTCCCGATGAAAACTGCTATCTTTATCGTATCCATGTTTTCCCTCCTTTTTGCCACTACTGTTTCATCCGACCCATCCTTCGAATCGGACGTCTTCCCCACCCTCGAGGGTAACCTCGTCATCACTTTCATCGGTCACGGTACCCTCATGCTGGACTGCGGTGGGAAGATCGTCCATGTTGATCCATGGTCCAGGCTTGCGGATTACAGCCAGCTTCCGGACGCGGATCTTATCCTTATTACTCATGAACACAGGGATCATCTGGATAAGAAAGCCATCGATGAAGTACGGAAAAAGGATACGGTGGTACTGGCCAACCCCGCCGCGGCCCTGTCCGTCGAGGGGGCAATTATCATGGAAAATGGCAATAAAAGAACCATAATCGGTCTGTCCATCGCCGCGGTTCCCGCCTACAACATTGTACACAAGCGACCCAACGGCAACCCTTATCACCTTAAAGGTTCCGGTAACGGGTATATCGTAGAGTTCGGCGGCAAGAGGATCTATATTGCGGGGGATACAGAGGACATTCCGGAAATGAAGAACCTTGGGCCGGTGGACATCGCCTTTCTTCCGGTCAACCTGCCATACACCATGACCCTGGAAATGGCTGCCAACGCTGCAAGGATGATCCGCCCGAAAGTTCTTTATCCCTATCATTTCGGGGAGACGGATATCGGAAAACTGGTCGGAATATTGAAAGATGAGCCTGACCTCGAGGTGCGTATTCGCCGGATGAAGTAGAGGGAACGCAAGGTTGATGGGGGGAGTAAGAACTTTTTCCCCAATCCGTGATGTTTCCCTGAAACGTCAGGGTGTTCCCGACTTTGATCCTTTCCTTGTAACCTGTGGGGTTTTCATGCCCACTTTTCGGAATAACTCCATACAAACATCACTGTTTTTTCATTTCAATCAGGAGATTACGATCCGGGTTTCCCCCTTACCTTCTCTGGCCCGAATCCATCCCGTGTGTTAAACAGAAAGCATAAACCCCGATCTTGGAGGTCAAGAATGAACATCGTACAGGTCGAAGGAAAGGGGAGCTCCGATATTTTTCTTTACACCCTCAGCACCTGTGTCTGGTGCAAGAAGACCAAGAGATGGCTCGAAAGAAAACGGCTGGCCTATCGTTACGTGGATGTGGACCTGGAACAGCTTGAAGAGAAGGAAACCGTAATGGAAGAGCTACGGAGGTGGAACCCGAAGGGTTCATTTCCAACCATTGTCATCGATAACCGGGATTGCATTGTCGGGTTCAAGCCCGAGAGGTTTAAGGAGGTCTTCCGATGACGGACAAAATTTTCTCTCCCAAGAAAGTGGGCGAGCGTCTCCGGCAGCTGCGCCTCGCGGCACAACGCCGCGGCTACCATCTTAATCCGGACCAGGAGCACACGGAGGACCTGGTTGCATCCCTTCTGGTGAACACCCAGCGTTACGGATATCCCTCCTGCCCCTGCCGTCTGGCAGGGGGGACCCGCAGCGAGGATCGCGACATTATCTGCCCGTGCGACTACCGGGATCAGGACCTTGCCGAGTACGGCTGCTGCTACTGTGCCCTTTATGTTTCGGAGGAGATCGCCAGAGGAGAGCAGGAAGCCCAGGCGATACCGGAAAGACGGGGAAACTAAACCATTATGCGAGGGAGCGATTGGGCGACGATCCGACCACCTTCATCATTGAACGGAAGGGACTGGTGATAAGTGATTGGTTAAACGTTAAACGTTTAATGTTTAACGTGGAAAAACAAGAGTTCAGGGTTTAGGGTTTAGGGGGGATCAGGGAGGCTGAACAAAATTGATAGCGTACAGGGATCAGTTTGAAATATGAAATTATGACTGCAACTTCAAACCTCAAACGTCAAACATCAAACCTATAATAAACCGCAAAACACCAACCACCGTTCCACCGTTTCACTCCGCGTTCCTGTGTCATTGGATCTCCCCGTCCAATCCTCTGCGCTTTATTCCAGGTATTTCCCCCGATCGTTCAGGAAATCCCGGTAGACCCTGAAGTATTCCGTCTTCTCATAGGGTACCGGTTTTAACGGGAACTGATCGAAATCGTAGATGACAGCCCCCGGGCAGGCAAGGAGGATGGGGGAATGGGTGGCGATGATAAACTGGACATCCCCGCGGCCCGCACAATCTCCGAGGATCCGGATCAGTTCGATCTGGCTTTGGGGGGACAGCGCTGTTTCCGGTTCGTCCAACAGATAAAGGCCTTTGCGGCTGTATCTTGACCGGAAAAAGGAGAGCAGGGACTCTCCGTGGGATTGGCTCATGAGGGAGCGGCCGCCAAAATATTTCAGCATTCCCGGGTCCGAAAGGGCAAATTCGTCGAGGGCTTCGGCCCAAAAGCGGAAAATATCGGAGGAGAAGAAAGAACCGGGCACGAAACCATCCTCCCATCCAAGGCCCAGAAAGTGATGAAGGGTGCTTTCGAAAGGGCTTTTCCCGTATCTCCGCCGTCTCTCACCCTCCCAGATGTGGATCCCGCAGGCACGGCACAAGGCACGCAGGAGCGTCGATTTTCCCGTCCCATTGTCCCCGGCGAAAAAGGTGAGGGGACCCGGAAAATCGATCCCGTCGGTTTTCCGGAGCAACGGAAGGTTAAAGGGATACAGATCCGTATCCGGATAAGGGCGGGCCTGGAAATGAAGTTTTTTCAGATGAGGCATCGTTTTTCTCCAAAGGATTAAATTCGGCTCCACTCCCTGCATCCTGCCTCGGGCGGGGCGCTACCGCAGTGTCAGCAGAGCTTTTCTTAACCGGACAATAAGGATCCGAACGGTATGGAGGGCCACCTCGGGATGAACCTTGACCCTCTCGAGAAACGCTTCCCGGGTAACGGGCAGGAGGACGGCCTCTGATAAGGCTCTCGCGGTGGCCGTACGGGAACGACCGGAAATAAGCGCCATCTCTCCGAAGAAGTTACCCCGTCCAAACCGAGCCTGGACGATTTCGTATTCCCCCGCCTCCTGGAAAATTTCGATCAGGCCGTCTAAAACAATGAACATTTCTTCCCCCGGATCCCCCTGCCGGAAGATCACTTCCCCTTTAGCAAGCCTGAGGGCGGAAGAAGAACCGGCCAGCGGACTGAAGCTTTTCAGAAAAGCCGCGGATCGCGGTTCCTCCGTCCCCTGATCCTCCGTGAGGCTGGGCGGAGCTCCTGAATCAGCGAAACACCACCGCAGCATCTCATCCACTTTTTCCAGCCGGTTTCCCAGGCTTTGGATGATCGTGAGGACGAACCGGTTGTCCTGTCTGCTGTGCTTCAGGAGGAAGTCCCGTGAAACGGGGACTAATTTCGTTTTCCCGATCGCCCTGACTGTGGCCGACCTCGGTTTCCGGTCCACCAGGGCCATCTCGCCGAAAAAATCGCCGGGGTTCAGGCGTGCGACCACAGTACCGGTTCCTTCCTTTTCCCGGATGACCGCGACAGCCCCCTCGTGGACCAGAAACATCGTGTCTCCCACCTCTCCCTGGCGAAAGATGATTTCTCCTTCCCTGAAAGTCACCCCGATCTTTTCTGCCAGATGGGCAAGCCTTTCCATATCAACCCCCGGTGCCAGAGAAAACAGCACCGATCTCCTCGAGGATCAGCTCCGTGGACTGGTTCCGGTTAAGGGTATAAAAGTGAAGGCCGGCCGCACCGGCGCTCAGCAGTTCAGTGCACTGCCCAATCGCATAGTCCACCCCGATCTGCAGCGTGTCTGCCGCATTTTTCCCCTCCATTTGCCGGAGGATCCGGGACGGGACGGTGGCTCCGCACATTCGCGTAAATCGTTGCACCTGTCCCAGGTTGACGATGGGCATGATCCCCGGAACGATGGGAACCGTAATGCCCGCGGCCCGGGCCCGACTTACAAAATCGAAAAAATACCGATTATCAAAGAAAAGCTGGGTAATAATAAACTGGGCGCCCGCGTCCACCTTTTTCTTCAGAAACATGATGTCCTCGCTAAGGGAGGTGGCTTCGAGGTGTCCTTCAGGGTAACCCGCCACGCCCACGGAAAACCCGTTTAACTCCTGAAGGTATTCCACCAGTTCATAGGCGTAATGGAAGTCGTCTCGAATCTCACCGGGGGGCAGATCGGTGGGCGGGTCTCCCCGCAGCGCCAGGATATTTTTGACCCCTGATGCTTCAAGGGAACACACTACATCCTCGATCTCTTTTTCAGAGGAGGCGATGCAGGTCAGGTGCATCATCACGTCGAGATCATAGCGGTCTTGAATATCCAGTGTCCAGTGAAGGGTCCTGTCCCTCGTGGTGCCGCCGGCGCCATAGGTAATGGACACAAAATCGGGGTTGAACCGTCTCAGCACCTCCACGGTTTCGTGAAGGACATGCTCGCTTTCCGTGTTTTTGGGTGGAAAGAATTCAAAGGAAAGCAAGGGGCGCTTTTTGTCAAGCAGGTCACCGATCTTCAATGAGGCACTCCAGGAAAGGAAACGGGAATCGGAGTTCCTCCTCCGGTTTCTCCGTGGCGGCATCAACCGAAAATTCTAGGGGATGAACGGTATTTTGGCAAGGCCCGCCAAAGGGGTCACTCCTTTGTCGAACCACCCTTGAGGGCCGAAACCAGAAAGGCAGCGCCGACAACGATAAGAAAAACCGACATCAGAGGCAGGTCTACCTCGAACAGCTCCCACACTCCCACGATAACGAACAGGATGCCTACGAGAACCCAGAACCCGTCCGAGTCGAGACCGATATATTTCCGGGCAACCTGCATCCCGAGGCTGATAACCCCAACCCCCAGGAGGATCAGTCCCGTTCCGGCCTTGAGCATGAGAACCAGCCCCAGCCATATGAAAAAGGCCCCCCATCCGACGGTGGTGACGCGCCTGGCTTTCATCCTGGATTCACGAACCCCGGCTGTGGTTTCTTCCATGTTCCACCTCCGATCGTATGATTACCGCTATCCGGATTATAACCAATGGCCGACCGCCTCACCATCCCTAACTGAAGAACTGCACCTCTACCCTCAGGGTTAGAGCATGGTACTTCCTGTAGTGCCCTTCGTCGTCTCGGGGCCAATACAGTTCCGGTTCCACCTCCAGGAAAAGCCACGGACGAAGGAAGTCCGACCTCAGTTTCATGGCAACCCGGTAAAGTTCCGTGTGGACAAACGGCTGCGTTTTTCCCCTGGCGCCCACCTTTACGTTAAAGACGGTCTGGGGCGTGAGGCGTTCCAGAAAGGAAAATTCTGTCCCCCAAAGGATTCCGGGCTCCCCTTCCTTCCAGACCCCGGACTGGGATGCCCTCAGGAGAATATTCTCCCCGACCCTTCTTTCAAGGTCGACATTGACGGATCGGCCGAGTCCCCGGTCCCGGTACCAGATAGCCGCCGGCGTGATGCGGACAAGGGACGTGCTTCCAAGGGGTTTGGTTATGCGCAGCCGGACCCGCACGTACGGATCGATGGGGGAGTCCAGCCTGGCCCCAAACCCGATGTTGGCCTTGATGTGCCTGGTCGCGGCCAGTGTGTACCTGAGGCCCGCGTTGGTCTGTGCTTTGTTATCTCCTGTTGAAGGTGGATCAAGATCGTAGGGATCGCTATTCGGCTGGTTTATCGACCTGCTGTCCCGGTTTTCCGACGCAATAATCAGTTTGAACCTTTTATTGGCCTTCGGTAGACGTACGGAGGCATCCAATTCGGACCGGTAGGTCCCCCCGTCCCTTTGATCCAGCCTGTATTCATGCGTCCATCGGACAAGGCTTCCGGGCCACTCCTCGCTGGCTCGCTGTTCTCCGAAGAAGTTGTCAAACCAGACTGAAGGCTGGCAAAGAGAACGGGCAAGGTAGGTGTGTACCCGATCCAGCCAGGCCCGGGAAAAACCTCCTTCCCCCATACACGGACCCGTGCTGTTGATCTCAGGGGGATCCTCCGTTTCCCCATGGACGGGGAGCGGGGAAAAGACGACGGCCAGCACCAGCATGGCTGTCATTATTACTGCTGATCTTTCTGTCATCGCCTTTTTTTCACATGATCTTTTTCCGCAGCCTGGAAGAGCCCGAAAAAACTCGGGAACGATCAGGATGCTGCCTGCGGCAGGCGTTAAGGAGATACCGAACTTCTTCCCCCCGGGAAGGGCGTGGTGGTTCCGGGGTTTGCTGGCTGGAATGGAAACTGCAAAACAGGAACGGGACTTTGCCGAAGATCCCGCATCATCCGGACAGGGCGAGCACAGGGTTGCCATGTTACTTAAGAAACCGGCACTATTCCCTGACGACTCTCGAGTTGACCATCCGGTCGTGCAAAGTCCTCTTCTCATCATCGAAAGCGGCCATGATAAAACCGATGCACAGAATAAAACCACTGATAATCTTGCCAACGTAGCGGGCAAACGCTTTTAAGTACCCGATTAAATCGCCCTCCGGGGTCACCACCCGCAAACCTAAAGCTTTCTTGCCCAGGGTGTAGCCCGTTCCTCCCTCCAGGATGACGAAGTATCCGCCCATGACCAGGATACCGATGAGATTTACAATCCAGGCCATGAAGATCATCCTGCCGGCCATGGCGTTCATGGTGCCTTGCATCTGAGCCATCGCCGCGTCCATTTCAGCCGGACTCATGGTGCCGGAGTTCTGCGGAAAAGACATGGCAGCAGGCATGGCCGTTTCCGCGAACATGTTCATGGCCACTTTCATGAATATGGGGGAAAGGACGAACTGCCACAACAGAAACAGCAGAAACACATCCACCAGGTAGGCTCCAGCCCGGATCCAGAACCCTCCGTACTGAAAGCGGTCCCTCTTCGTGGCCGCAGGCCGGAAGGCAGGCGTTGCAGACCGGCCTCTCATTGGGGTTTGCCCCTTCTCTCTGAAAGCGTCCCGACAGGATTGGCATAGTTTTCGATCATCGACTTCCGTCAGTTCGTTTTCGTTAAAAAGTTTGAGGCATCCCGTACAGGCCGCCGTTCTGATCTCCATCTGGGATGGCGTTGAATCCTTGAATCCAAGTCCCCCTCCGCCAGGAGGAGCCTTTTCCTCCGGGGAGGCGGAGGGAGATCCATCCTTGAAACCAAGGGCCACCCCGGAAACTGCGGACGGGTCAGAAGAAGCCCCGGACGGTTCTGCTGCTGCCGGATGGGGCAGCAGCAGGGGTGTCTTAGTTTCGGGCGGATGTAATCCGGGCGGGGTTGCCGGGGAAGCCGGACCGGGGTCCGCCGATCGGGATGATCCGGACCCTCGGACAGGGAAGCTTTCGCGGCAGCGGGGACACTTTGCGTTGGCTCCCTGAGGCGGGATCTTTTCCGGGTCAACCCGGCCCTGGTGACTGCAATGTGGGCATTTTATTTCCATCCCTTTTCCCCCTGTTTGCCCGAAATACCGAGAATACGGTTCTCGTGGTCCGGCGACCCCCGACAACGGGAATTATGCCGCACTCTGACACAACAGGGGAAAAACCGTCAACTTTGATATTTCCTATTAATGCACTATTATTCTTTCCCGAGTACCTTGGAAGAACCATGGGGTTTTTTCGCGCGGAAGGACTGTCCCGGAATGGAAGATGATTATACTCACGGATACTCATGTCAGGAATCCGACAGACTTCATGACCAGGCTTCGGTCCTGACCGACCTGCTGCACTTTGATACCCTGTATCCCTCCGGCCACCTCGTTCTCGAGGCAGGGTGCGGGGTCGGCTCCCAGACCCGGATCCTTGCCCGGCGCAACCCCAACACACGGTTCGTGGCCGTGGATATTTCCCGAACCTCCGCCGGGAAAGCACGGCAGTTCGCTCGCTCCCTTGATTTGAAAAATGTCCGGTTCCAGGTTCAGGACATCAATTCTCTCTCCTTCCGGAGCCGTTCTTTCGACCATGTCTTTGTCTGCTTCGTTCTGGAACATATGGCCGATCCCGTGGAGACCCTGGTAGAACTGAGAAGGGTTCTCAAGGATGGTGGAACCTTGACCGCCATCGAAGGGGACCATGGGTCCGCCTGTTTCTATCCGGACAGCGACGCCGCCCGGAAGGCGATCCAGTGTCAGGTCCGGATTCAGGCCGATGCCGGGGGAAACGCTAATATCGGCAGGCAGCTGCACCCGCTCGTGGTCCGGGCCGGCTTCCGGGAACCCTTTGTGACCCCCCGGCTGGTTTACGCCAACGATGGTCGTCCGGATCTGGTGGAGGGGTTTACACGGAAGACGTTCACCGCAATGATCGAAGGGGTGAAAGACCGCGCCGTGGCCGCGAACCTTATTGATGAGAAACTGTTCGATCAGGGTATCCGCGATCTTATACGCACAGCCGAACCCGGAGGGACTTTCTGCTACACGTTTTTCAAGGCACAGGCCGTCAAGTAATATCACGGACAATCGTCGTTAGAGGAATCCCTTTCCGACTCTCGAAACAACTTTCTTCCGCTGTGTTTCAAGTGGTGCTAGGATTGAAGTTCGCCCCGGTCGCCAGGATCATCTCCGGCGTTCCGGGAACCTGCGGTTTCGGGAGCTTTTCAAGGGGGTTGACCATGACAGCAATGCAGGGGAAAAAAGGCCGGGACCTTCTCGCTGCTGCCATTGGTGAGATCAGGAATCTTGATCCCAGGATCGCTCTTTTTGACAGCGACGAGGTGACGGAACTGGAAGCCGGTGTGTTGGCGGCGGTCCGCGATTTTTTTGGTGACGGGTCGCCCGAGTTCACCGAATTCGAGGATTTCCGCATCCTGGCAGGTCATATCTCCAGGGGCGATTCTCGGACTGAGAAACAGGCCAAATTTGAACTGGGTTTACCCCCGGCCATTGGCCGTCTCGAGAAACTCCTTGAACGGATGGATCAGGAAAAAACCGATGCGGAACCCATCAGGGAACTCGCGGCTGAGGATCTGATGGAACTCAAACCGGCGGAGAAACCCGGAAAGACCGCAGTCAAACGAGGGTCTCCCGTGCCCGGCATGAAACAATCCGCCCCTTCGTCCCTGGGAAAAGTTCCGGGTCAGGTCCGTTCCCCTCCAAAGGAAGCGGCACCCCAAAAAACTAAAATCACAAGGCCCGGAGGAGCTCAACCCGGGAAGATCCTGCTGCTCCAGACGGGGGGAGATGACATCACCTTCGCGGTAACGGCCCTTATGGACAAGATCGGCATCGATGTTATCCTCCTCGAGGAAGACAGCCCGATTAAGGTGGAGGAGATCGCATCCAAGGACAGCGTCGCCTTCACTCTGATGTGCGTTTCCTCTGTTCAGAAAGGCGGGCTTTCCGGCCTCACCGCCGTTATTGCCAAACCGAGGCCCAAACACGAGATCGCATTCAAGCTCGGCCTGCTGGTAGGACGGCTTGGCGCTGGGAAAGTGGCCATCCTTTTCAGCGGGGAGAAACCCCTGGATATCCCGGAGGATCTTTTCGGAGTTCTGTATCTTCCCTATCAAGAGGAGGGCGGATGGCAGATCGGACTATTAAAGCTTCTTAAGGGAAACGGTTTTTTCATCGACGCAAATCTGCTTTTTGAATAAACCGCGCTTCGGGGTCTGATGGGATTGTCAACTAATCTTCCGGAAGCTGGACCAGTACTTCTTTGCCACCGTAGCCGTGGACAGAGTCCCGGGCGCGGATCAGAACCTCCACGACACCCTCTGGAATTTCCACCCCGGACAAACTCCTCGTGAAGGGCTGCTCGCCGACATGAGGGTGCGCGAGAACCCTGGTTCCGAGGATCTTTCCTTCGGGGCCGACCACCTCCCACCTGTCGGCATAGTGTTCCCACCCCTCATCATCGTGCCGGACTGTTACGGAAAAGGACCATGTTCCGTCTCCGCCGGTTTGGACCTTTACACGAACGACGTCCGCCTCTCCGGAAAAACCGGGGCTGCTCAGGAGACCAAGAAAGATCAAAACCAGTGGGATCGTAAAAAGCCTTTTAATCCACATTGGGGGTGCTCGCTTTCTGTTTGTCAATCGCCTGGTTCTCGTTCATCGTGCCGGCGGTCGGGTATCTGAGATTATGGCATATCCAGTTTAGGCGGCTTGTAGAAAACCGCGTCCTCGTCCCGGAAGAGGCCAACCGCCACAGGCACGGACCACCCGGGGACCATGAAAAGAACCATGTCCTCGTTGGTCACCCCTGTCTCCGGAATGTCAAAGGTAGCGGTCCCTTTGAATCCCGGGGAGAGGACACCGATCATCTTTGCCTCCGCTGGATCGTAGCCTTTCGAGATGTAGACCTCCATGGGATGGCGGTAGATATGGGAAAAACCCGTGAGTTCCAGGCTGCGGGTGTCCTCCGCAACCTGAAGGTTGCCCTTGACATACTCCGCTTTGGTATAGCCGTAAACATCCGCCGTTAACGCCAGTGCCGATGAGGCAGCCATCACAGCCACCGCTGTCAGAAACATCATCATCCATATTCTCGGAATCATCATTACCTCCCCGGCGCAGCGTGCGCCTCGGTCGGGTACAAACGGTTCTTTTACTACCACTCGCTCCATTGAATCCTTATTTTCCCAAAAAATCAACGGATGCCCTCACCTTCCCGGTCCTTTTCCCTCGACCTTCACTTCGGGGGAGCACCTTTTTCCACCGTATCCGAGGATCGGAGTTCAGAGCTTCCGGATCCTGATATTAAGGACCTTGATGAGGAGGTCTTGCTGTTCGGATAGGTTGAGAGCCTCCATGACGCTCAACGGCTTTTCAGGTGCGAGGGTTATCCTCACATCTCCTGGCTCCCTGATGAAATCCAGGATCGTCCTGCCCGTTTCTTCGCTGACCCCGGGAGCAGCCTCGATTTCGGCGCTGACAATAGAGGCCAGCTGTTCTTTAAGGTTCTCCACGGGGATGGACCGTTTCTCCGCCAGCCCCTGGAAAATCCTGTCTGTCAGCGTGCCGACTTCGAGAAATATGTCCGCGGAGACCAGCCGGACTTTACCTATGGCGGCAATGAGCATGAACGGGTTCATCTCGGAATCGGCCTGCTGCTGGAACAAAGCTGGGTCAATGTCGTCCAGATGGAACTTCAACTGGGCGCCGGCGAGCCCCCGAATCTGCACGTCGTTCCGGCTGGCGACAAACTCTCTTCGATCCGGGTCAAAACGGTAGCGGGATTGGGCATCGATTTTAAGGTCCTTTGTTCCGTCCCCGGAAAGGCCCATCCTTTCCATTTCCAAAAGCGCGCCATCGGTGAAGGCACCTGGGATTGTTATTCCGTTAAATTCCATGTGGGCGAAATGGGGCGGGGTGTTTTCGGTATCGTAGCGGTAAATTAAGACATCATCGATCCGGATCGTGTCGAGGCCTTCCTGGGAAAGAGCGCTGCTCTGAAAGGATATCCCGGAAATGCGGGCCCGTTTTCCGATGAGACTGTAACGGGCTTTCTCAATTTCCAGCAAAACATCCGGGGGCAGATCGGCAATATACTCTTCGACCTGTTTCCGGATCACGTGGTTGGCGTAGACCTGAGCCGATATCGCCGCCAGGCAGATGATCAATGCTACCGCCAGACCGATGAGAACGCTTTTTTTCATGCCGCCCGCCTTTCTTTTCTCCCACCATAAAAGTAACTGAAATAAAACGGTTTTATGGAAAATTGAAGATCGACTTTCGCTCTGGGTGGGGAAATTCCCCCGAAAACAGCGGAAACCCTTATGGTTCCCGGTTCAGAGCAAGCAGGCTCGGGTCACCCGAGTTGCCATGAGCTACAATTCCGACGAACTGTTTGTCCAGCGTCATGGTCGCCGTCACGTTCCAGTCACCCGTGCCCGTTCCGGCAAACGTGCGTATGGGGTCATCACACTGTCGAACCCTCCCAGGAGGATCCAGCCCCACGACATGGTGAGGGTGAAGTCCGGAGCTCCCGACACTGCAATGAGGCTTGCCGGGGAGAAAATGGCCAGGTTACCAACCTGAGAGCTGTTCGAGTAACCGTATCCGTTCTTAGATCCCAGGATGTCTCCCTTCATCCAGGTTCCCGGACCGACGGCACCCTTCTCCAGGGTCCCCACCAGGCTCCAACTGCCCCCTATTGCCGTCGGGACAAGAGCCAGAACTCCGTGAACAGCCTGGTCGTCCACCAGGAAATGGGCGTAGGACGTACCTCCCGTTTCTTCCAGGATAAGGAAATGGTCGGGGTCCTTTCCGGAGACGGTCCCGCCCACAGAATCCGGTTCAGGGCTGCTGCCCGATCCCAAGGATACAAAGTTCCCCTCACTGTCAAACTCGATCCCTACACACGCCACCCTCGCATACCCCCTCCACCATCCCTCCAGGGTGTGATCTTCCCCATCGGAACCGCCGCAGGCGATCCAAAGGAACGTCAGAAGCGTAGCGGCTCAGATCACTGAAACGGATGTCAGAACCTTTCTCATGGCCATCCTCCTCGATGAATGCGGTTGGTCCCGAAAAACCGTCCGGAACGGCCTGGCATTACTTCCTCTCCTAAGTGGCCTATTGATTCTAATGGAGCGGGAAGTCGAATTCAACCAACGAGCGGTATTGCCGTATCCATAAATGGGGTTAACATGTTCAGGGGTCCATATGAACCTGTTATCGATAACAGATTGGTAATTTACACTTTTTTTATCGTCCGGTTATTTTTACTTCCACTTTTTCTGCCAGCATCAGGGTCAGACCATCCAAACGGGAAACCGAGGCGGGGCTTAAGATTCAACTCCAACGGAAAGGAGATGGGCATGAAAAAAATTAAAACCCTTATGCTGTCGGCGACCATCCTGGTTTTGGCAACCATCCTGGCCGCGGCGGTTCCGAGCGCCGCAGGGGCTGAAACCTTCTTTAACGTCGACAGGAAGGGTGTGGCCATAAAAGGGTACGACCCGGTGGCTTATTTCACCCTGTCTGAGCCGGTGAAGGGCAAAAAGACGCTTGAAACCACCTGGCAGGACGCTGTCTGGCGTTTCTCAACAGAAGAGAACCGCAGAGCATTTCTCCGGGACCCGGAAAAATTCGCGCCGCGCTACGGAGGATACTGCGCATACGGTGTGGCCGAAGGAGGCCTTTTCAATATCGCCCCTGACGCCTGGACGGTCTACGAGGGAAAGCTCTACCTGAACAAGAGCAAGCGGGTAAGGAAGCTGTGGCTTGAGGACGTGCCGGGGTTCATCCGGAAGGGCGACTCCCTGTGGCCCCGGATCAGAAGGAAAAAATAGACGGGCATACAGGTGGCGGGACGGCCGAGTCTACTGTATTCTCTTATCGGCAGGGCAACCCGGAAAGGGTGGAAAGACCAATGGGAAAGAAAATACTCGTTATCGAAGACGACGGGGATATGGCCGACATCCTCGAGGACAATCTCACCGACGCCGGTTACGAGGTCACCGTTGCCAGCGATGGCGGGACGGGGCTCGACCTTGCCCGCCGCCAGGAGCACAACCTGATCGTCCTCGATCTGATGCTGCCGGAAACAGACGGCCTCGAGATCTGCCGCCAGGTTCGAGGCCTGCCGCGTTACACACCCATCCTCATGCTCACGTGCCTCTCCTCCGAAGTGGACAAGGTCGTGGGCCTCGAGATGGGAGCCGACGACTACATGACCAAACCGTTCTCCCTTCGCGAACTGCTTGCACGGGTCAAAGCGATCCTACGCCGGGATGAAGCCTCCCGTTCGGCGAGAGAGGACGACGGTCCCAGAACTATCAACCGCGGTGATCTGGTCATCGACGTGGAAAAACGCAGGGTCGTCCGGGACGGCAAATCGGTGGATCTCACCGGAAGGGAATACGATCTCCTTCTTTTTCTCGCACGCCACCCAGGGCGGGTCTATTCTCGCGGCCAGATCCTGGATCAGGTGTGGGGCTACGGGTACGAGGGTTACGCCTACACGGTTAACTCTCACATCAACAAATTGAGGTCCAAACTGGAGCCGGACCGGGACAATCCGCACTATATCCAGACAGTGTGGGGCGTGGGATACCGGTTCGCGGACGACCTGGAGTAAGACTGTGATCCGGACACTCCACGGCAAGATCAGTCTCATCCTTCTGCTCCTTTTCCTGGCCACGGCCGTTTTCAACGTGACGTGGACCCTCTTTTCCGTCCGCCTCCAACTGGCCGAGGCTGATCAACGATTGAACCACGGGCTTGCGGATTACCTTGTCAAGCACGAGTTTAACGAAGGACAATTGTCCGAGGCGGGAGCCAAACTCGAGCACAGCTTTGAGATGCTCATGGATATCAACCCCAATATTGAACTCTACCTGCTTGATAAGGAGGGATCCGTTCAGGCTTACTCGGCCCCCCCGGGCCGGGTGGTTCGGCAGCGGGTCTCGGTAAAGCCCATCAGATCCTATCTGTCCGAGGGGGCCCGCCTTCCCATCATGGGTGAGGACCCTCGCAGCCCCTGGCGGAAGAAACCGTTCTCCGCCGCGGCGGTGTCCCTGAGCGGACTGGAGGACGGTTATCTGTACATCATCCTGGGAGGGGAGGCGCGGGACTCCTTTTTTGCCCTTTTCACCGGTAACACCATTTTCCGTTTGAGTCTCTGGATCTCCCTGTGCGGCCTCGTGTTCCTCTTTGCCGCAGCCTTCCTGATCTTCAGGCACATTTCCGTCAGACAGCGGGGCTTAATGAAGGCGGTGGAAGCGTTCCGCGAGAGCGACTTTTCCGTTCCGGTGCGCCTGCCCGGAAAGGGCCGGGAGGGGGACGAGATCGACCTCCTGAGCAGCGCATTCGCAGAGATGTCCGAAACGATCATCAAGCAGATCCGGGAACTGAGCGAGAAGGACCGCCTCCGCCGGGAACTGGTGAGCAACGTCACCCACGACCTCAGAACACCTCTGGCGTCCCTGCAGGGATATCTCGAAACCCTGACGGTGAAACAGGAGCGCCTGTCACCGCAAGAGCGAACCCAGATTCTGCAAAAGGCCACACGCATTATCTCGAGTCTGGGAAAGCTGGTTGCCGAGCTTCTTGAACTGGCCCAACTCGATTCCCTTGACACAACCGCCAACCGGGAACCGTTTCCCCTGTCAGACCTTGTCAACGATGTGCTCATGGATCATCACACCGCTGCCGACCGGGCAGGGGTCCAGCTTACGGCTGACATTGCAGATGATGCCGGTCTCGTTCTTGGAGACATCCGCCTGCTGGAAAGGACAATCCGGAACATTATGGAGAACGCCATCAAGTTCACCCCCGAGGGAGGACAGGTCAAAGTAAAGCTCGCCCGGGAAATGGGAGAGGTAACCCTCTCTATTTCCGATACGGGGACGGGTATTGAGGAAAAGGATCTGAATCACATCTTTGAGCGTTTTTACAGGGCCGGCAACACCGACCAAACCACCGGGACGGGCCTCGGGCTGGCAATCGCCCAGCGCATTGCGGGCCTCCACGATACCGCCATCGAAGTGAAGAGCACTCCCGGGCAGGGGACGACCTTCTCCTTGACTCTGGATGCCTATACCTCCGAAAACGCCTGACTTCCCCAGGAAAAAAGGACCACAAATACAAGTTTACTGAAGGGGACACGGGGAAATTCAAAAACAGGATTCAGAGAGGAAACGTTTTCCCGGATGGAAATGGACCATGCTTTCCTGCTTCTTATGATCATTGATAACCAATCACGGATTTTTTTATAATCTTTTTATCCTCCGTTGCTTTTCCCGTGATATCCCGGCCTCATGTTGGACAGGGAGGGAAAAAGTTCCCGGCTCGTACAAACAGGGACCGGGATTGGAAAAGGAGGTAAGAAAATGAAGATCATTACGGGAGGTTTCATCGTTCTGGCCTGTGCGGTGATCCTCGTATCCCTTCACGGGAAAAACGGCAAAGCGGATGGGAAAATGATGAAAGAGAAAACGGTTCGCCTTTATTCTGTCGAGAAAGCCGCCTACGTCACGCTGTCCTCCGACAACCGCTCTCCGGACCAATGGAAGCAGGTTTTGACGCCGGAACAGTTTAACATTCTCAGGGAGGAAGGCACCGAGCGCGCATTTTCAGGGAAATACTGGGACGATCATCGCCACGGCATCTACCGATGCGCAGGGTGCGGGACAGACCTTTTTTCCTCTGAAACGAAATTTGACTCAGGCACTGGTTGGCCGAGTTTCTGGCAACCCGTTGCCCCGGAGAACGTGCGGGAGGTGGAGGATAAATCCTTTTTCATGCGCCGCGTGGAAGTGGAGTGCGCCCGGTGCGGCGGCCACCTGGGTCACGTTTTTAAAGACGGCCCGGCCCCGACAGGTCTTCGGTACTGCATCAACTCCGCTTCTCTTGCCTTTGCTGAGGGGTTATCCGGTGGACCGGAAAGCATGGAAGGGGAAGGGATGCGATGAAGGCATCCTTGCGATTCTTCTTAATCTTCGTTTTTGCTCTGGTCCTCGGCACCGCCATGATGTTACCGGTATCAGCC
>CBFDCL010000038.1:0-18474 GCA_965603295.1 uncultured bacterium
CTGCACTTCTGCACCACTGCACTTAATTTCAAACTCCTGGTCCAAGTCTAGGTCTAAGTCTAGGTCAAGTTCCTGGTCCAGATCCGATTCCAGATCTACTTGACTAAAACCGTTTATCCTCCTAATTTAATTTGTTAATGCATCATTCATCCTCCGAACCGCCGCCCGTTCCTCTTCCAAGCGTTGTTCCCCGCGGGGAACATTCCGTTTCCCGTTCTCTCATCGACTCCGACGCGATGAAGGTCCTTTACCGGCTCAACCGGCACGGCCATACCGCCTACCTCGTGGGCGGGGGCGTCCGTGACCTTCTCCTCGGCCGGACCCCGAAAGACTTCGATATCAGCACTTCGGCTCACCCCCATGAGATACGAAAACTGTTCGGCAACTGCCGGCTCATCGGCCGCCGCTTCCGATTGGCCCACATCTACTTCCGGGGCGGCAAGATCATCGAGGTTTCCACCTTCCGGACCATCTCGGAGTTTGACATGGAGGATGGACCGATCGCTTCCGACAACACCTTCGGCACACCCTGGGAGGATGCTTTCCGGAGGGACTTCACTATCAACGCTCTTTTTTACAACATCACCGATTTTTCGGTGCTCGATTACGTTGGGGGGATGACAGATCTGGAAAATGGTGTCATCCGGTGTCTCGGCGATCCCGCCGTGCGTTTCCGTGAAGATCCCATCCGCATGCTCAGGGGCATCCGGTTCGCCTCCCTTCTCGGGTTCAACCTCGACGAGGAAAGTGCTCATGTGATCCGAACCACAAGGGAGGAGATCTGGAAGGGGGCCATGCCCCGCATCCTGGAGGAGACCCTGAAGATGCTGGGGAGGGGAGCAGGCCGCAGGGCGTTTGTCCTTCTGGAGGACCTGGGCCTTCTCCAGACCCTCCTTCCCGAGATCCAGGATCACATTTCCAGAGAAGGTTCCGCTCCCTATCTTGATCTTCTTAATCACCTCGACGCCCGCTTTTCCGCAGGCGGGGATTTCGAGCCGTGGCTCATTCTGTCTGGCCTGCTGTACCCCTATTTCGATTTCTCGGTGAGGTCCTCAGGGAACACCGACCTCGTCCATCTGACCAGGGACGTCGTCTCCGGGGTGTGCTCCCACCTTCAGGTCCCGAGAAAGATTCAGGATCGCATGCGCCAGGTTCTCGCGGCTCAGGTCCGGCTCTTCGCACTGGGGACGGCCCGCTTCCGCCCTCAAACGCTCCTTCGCAAATCCTATTTTACAGACGCTTTCCGACTTTTCGAGATCATCGCCGTCACATCCACGAAAGGGCGCAAGCTTGTTTCAGACTGGAAAACCCTCATCGACGGATCAAACCGGAAAGCCCCACCGGAGAGGAGAAGCCGCCGCAGGAGGAAGCGTGGGCAAGGAAAAGCGAAACCGCCATCCACAGGATGATATAACAGTCATCCTTCACCGTACCGGGATCCCCGAAAACATCGGTTCAACGGTCCGTGCCATGGCCAACATGGGATTTATCCGGCTCGTTCTCTCCGAACCGCAAACCAGCGATCTCGAAACCGCCAGGAAAGTAGCCGTTTCAGCCGCCGGCATTCTCGACCACGCAACCGTTTTTCCCTCATTGAAGGAAGCCGCCATCGGGTCCAGGGCTCGTTTTCTTGTGGGAACAACCGGGAGGGACAGGAAATACCGGGACACGCTGGACGTCGCCGCAGCCGCCCCCCGGATCCTGGAGCGGGCAACGGGCGACGGTGCCGCCCTCCTGTTCGGACCCGAGGATCGGGGACTCACCAACGAGGAACTGGCTCTTTGCCAGATGGTCGTCACCATACCCGCGGCCGGAGAACTGGGAAGCTACAATCTGTCTCACGCCGCGGCCATCGTCCTGTTCACCCTCATGACCGCCAACGCGCCACTTTCCCCGGCTCCGGCAAGGGAAGCTGCGGGCCTTTCCCAGATGGAGGGGATGTACGGACACGTCCAGGAACTGCTCGCCGAGATCGACTTCCTCCTTGAAGACAATCCGGATCACATGATGCAGGTTATCCGGGAGTTCATCATCCGTGCCGAACCCACCGAGAATGAGATAAGGGTAATTAGGGGGTTTTGCCGAAGACTTCTCTGGCATCTGCGGAATCGGGGGACATGATAGGGAGAGCATGTAGCATGTAGCATGTTAGATGTAAAAAAGCGTTCGCTACAGTGGGTTGGTTGTCAAGAATTTATCCTCCTGAATTCTACCTTTTGCACTCTGTGTTCAGCATCCTGCATTCTCCATTCCGATCGACTATACTTTCCCCATGCATATCGAACACATCGCCCTGTGGACGAACGATATCGAGAGGATGCGCTCTTTTTACGAGACCTGCTTCGGGGCCTTCGCCGGCAACAGGTACTCCAATGAGTCCACCGGTTTTCAGTCGTATTTCCTGACCTTCCCGTCCGGTGCTCGTCTGGAGATCATGAGATCACCCGTAACGGAAAATCCCGAGGGTGAACCTCGGCCCGCCACCGCCGGATATGCCCACATTGCGTTCTCGTTGGGCTCGGAGGAAAGGGTGGATGCCTTGACGCAGCGATTGAGCGATGCCGGGCACCTGGTCATCGATGGCCCCCGCTCGACAGGGGACGGATATTACGAGAGTGTGGTTCTGGACCCGGACGGGAATCGCGTGGAAATCACAGTCTAAAGGGTTCAGTGCACTAGTGCACCAGTGCACATGTGCACTTTCCAGACTGAAAGGCTGGAAAGGAAAGTTCATGCGAATCCTCTTTATCGGCGGCACAGGTATCATTTCCACCGCGTGCACCCGCGCGGCCCTGACCGAAAGTTACCAGGTCTTCCACTTAAACAGGGGAAAGCGGCCGGAAAGAACCCTCGGCGGGGTGATCTCCCTTCGGGCCGATATCCGGGACCGGGGACAGGTTCAGGAAGTCCTTGAGAAACGGACCTTCGACTGCATCGTCAACTGGGTGGCTTTTACCCCGGATCACGCGCGGCAGGACATCGACCTCTTCGCTCCCCTGACATCCCATTACATCTTTATCAGCTCCGCCTCGGTGTATCAAAAACCGCCCGGTCACTGGTTTGTTACCGAAGAGATGCCGTTGGGGAACCCCTACTGGCAATATTCCCGGGATAAGATCGCATGCGAGGAGATTTTACGCGAGGCATGGCGGAACAAAGGGTTCCCGGCCACCATCGTTCGCCCTTCCCACACCTATTCCGACGGGTGGGTGCCCACCCCCATCGGTTCACGTGACTACACTATCGCACGGAGAATGCTCCACGGGCATAAGGTCATCTCCCCGGGAGACGGTCAGTCCCTCTGGACCATCACTCACAGCGAGGATTTCGCCAAAGGTTTTACCGGTTTGCTGGGCAATCCCGACACCGCGGGCCAGGTCTTTCACATCACCTCCGACGAAGCCCGGACGTGGGACTCATATTACGGCCTCATTGCGGATGCGATGGGAGTCAAACCGGAAATCGTTCACATCCCTTCTGACATTATCAACGACGTGAGTCCGGCATTGGGACAGGGACTCCTGGGCGACAAGGCCTACAGCATGGTATTCGACAACACAAAGATCAGGAGGATCGTTCCGGATTTCAAACCGTCTATTCCTTTTGCGAAAGGAATACGAAGATCCCTCGAATGGTTTGACGAGTCAGCTGAGCGGAAAGTCGTGGATGAGAAAAAGGATGAGGAGATTGAGAAGGTGTTGAAAGCCTGGGAAAGGGCGAAGTCTGCGGTTTGAGGTTTGCGGTTTGAGGTTTGAGGTTTGACGTTGCAGTCAAGATTTAAGGTCCGGGATGGGATCTGGTCATTAGCGGTCGGCGAGTAACCTCAGATCAAAAATTATTGCAGCTCACATTTTCACCAGTTGACGAAAGTATTGAGTCATGAATCAAACCTTCAAACTTCAAACAGCAGACTTCAAACACCCTTTTCCCCCTGAACCCCGACCCCTGAACTCTGAACTCAGTTTGTTATCCTTTCCCCCGTTTCCGGATCAAAAAGAAAACCCTGGACATATCGGTGACAAATTTCATGGTCTCCCCCGGCTTTCCCGCACTGTCCGGGTGGACGCGGCAGGTAACTTCCACGCCGTTGATCCTGACGAACACGATGGTGTCTGCTCCGGTTGGCTCCACAACCATCACCTCGCACTCGAGTTCATGAACGTTGGAATCTTCATCCATATCAGGCAGGGAATCGGACATGTGTTCAGGTCGGACTCCCAGGAGGACCTCCTGGTTCACCCACTGGGCCAGCCTCCCGTTTCCAGGCGAGGCAGCCATGGTAAAACTCCGGTCTCCCCCAACATTCAGAACAACCCCCTGTCCCTCATCGATCTGGACTACCTGAGTGGGGATGAAATTCATGGACGGGGACCCGATGAATCCGGCTACGAAAAGGTTCTTAGGATCCTTGTATGCGTTCCTTGGTGTGTCGAACTGCTGGATCGTCCCATCTTTCATAATGGCGATGCGGTCAGCCAGGGTCATGGCTTCGATCTGGTCGTGTGTGACATAGACCGTCGTCACCCCAAGGCGCTGATGGAGCAGCTTGATCTCCGTGCGCATCTCTACCCTGAGTTTGGCGTCCAGGTTGCTGAGGGGTTCGTCAAAGAGAAAGATGGAAGGATTGCGCGCCAGGGCTCTGCCCATGGCTACCCTCTGCCGTTGTCCCCCGGAGAGCTGTGCGGGCTTTCGATCCAGCAGATCCTCGATCTGGAGGATACTGGCTACTTTTCCCACAATCTGATCGATCTCAGCTTTCGGGATCTTCCTCATCTCCAGACCGAAGGAGATGTTCTTGCGCACACTCATGTTGGGATAAAGGGCATAGGTCTGGAAAACCATGGCAATATCCCGGTCCTTGGGGCTGACATGATTCACCATCCTGTCTCCGATGAAGATCTCCCCCCGGGTCGCCGTTTCCAGTCCCGCAATGATGTTGAGCAGGGTGGACTTGCCGCAACCGGACGGACCCACCAGGACCAGGAACTCACCTGATTGGATATTGAGAGAGATGTCCTTTAACACCTCGACCTGACCGAAGGACTTGTATATCTCTTTTATGGTCAGCGATGACACGTAGCCTCCTTGTCTCGACTTCCTACCGTCTCCCTACCCCTTGACCGACCCCGCAGTCAGGCCTTTGAGAAAATATTTACCCGCGAGGATATAAACCAGAAGAGTTGGTGAAGCGGCGATGATGGCAGCTGCCATATCCACGTTATATTTTTTAACGCCTGTGGATGTGTTTACCAGGTTATTCAGCGCTACCGTCACCGGCTGGGAATCCCCGCCGCTGAAAACCACCCCGAAGAGAAAATCGTTCCATATCTGGGTCGTTTGCCAGATCACGGTGACCACTATGATGGGTGCCGACACGGGCAGGATGATCCGCCAGAAGATCCGGAAAAATCCGGCACCATCAATGCGGGCAGCCCTGACCAGATCATCCGGGACAGAAACGTAAAAATTGCGGAAAAAGAGCGTCGTGAAGGCCAGGCCGTAAACGACGTGGACCAGGATAAGCCCGTTGATGCTCTGCGCGATACCGAGAATTCCCAGGGTCCTGGCCATGGGGAGCAGGATCACCTGGAACGGGATAAAACACCCGATGAGGAGCATGGAAAAGATGACCTCGCTGCCCTTAAAGCGCCACTTGGAGAAGATGTAGCCGTTAACAGCCCCGAAGGCGGTGGAGATGAACACGGCCGGGACCACCATCTTGATGGAGTTTATAAAGTAGCCCTTGATCCCCTGGCAGTTGACCCCGATACAGGCTGAGCTCCAGGCTTCGCGCCAGGCATCGAAGGAGATCTCCCTGGGAAGGGAGATAAGGGTTCCCACCCTGATGTCATCCATCGTCTTTACGGAAGTCATGACCATGATCAGGAAGGGCAGCAGAAAATACAGGGCGGCGATGCCCAGCAGGGTGTAGATAAAGATCCTGCCGGCTATAACACCTGGTGTCGTCTGGGCGACTACAATAGGCCTCTCAGCCATTTCTCTTGATCCTCAACTCCGAGTAAAGATAGGGCACTATTATGGCCATGACCGCCATGAACATCATCATGGCGCTGGCCGCTCCGAACCCCAACCGGTTGCGGGTAAAGGCGAAAGTATACATGAAGGTCGCCGGCAGGTCCGACGAGTAGCCGGGACCACCTCTTGTCAGCACCATGACGAGGTCAAAGCTCTTGATGGCGATGTGGGACATGATGATCACCGCCGAGAAGAAGACGGGACGCATCGATGGGATAATGATGCGCCAGTAAACCTTCGGCAAAGAGGCGCCGTCAACCTGGGCCGCCCTGATGATCGAGTCGTCGATTCCCCGAAGCCCGGCAAGGAACAGAGCCATGACGAATCCGGTAGACTGCCAGACTCCAGCTATCACAATCGTGTAAATAGACATTTTAGAGTTCACCAGCCAATCGAAAGTAAATGAGGTGAACCCCATCTCCCTGACAACCCGTTCCAGCCCGAGACCTGGGTTAAGGAGCCAGCGCCAGGCTGTCCCCGTGACGATGAATGAAAGGGCCATGGGATAGAGATAGATGGTGCGCAGGGCGCCCTCAACACGAATCCGCTGATCCAGCAGGATTGCCAATATCAAACCGAAAACGACGCAAAAGAAGATAAAGAGGCTTCCAAAGATTGCCAGGTTCTTGCTCGCCACCCACCACCGGTCGTTTTGAAACAGTTTGACGTACTGTAGAAATCCGGCCAGCTCGTAGCGCGGAAGCAGGCCCGAACGTGTCAGAGAGATCCAGGCTGTCCAGAGAATGAACCCGTAGATAAAAATGACGGCAGCGAGAACAGTGGGGGAAAGAACGATCCTGGGCAGATAGAGCTGCAAGCGCTCCGCAAACCCCGAGCCGGCTTGTCGGCCCTCATTGATCATAATCGCTCCCTGGTCAGGCGCCTATATCCCCGTTGACGATCGAGGAAAGGTCCCCTTTCCCCCGGACAAGGTACGTCCATACCCGTCCCTGTTAAGGGCCGGGTATGGACGATGGAAGGTCAGCTGAATTGTAACTTGTTTTACTTGGCTGCCGCAACCTCTGAGGCGAGCTTTTTTGCCGCATCTGCGGCGGACATATCAGAGTTGTAAAAGTTGGTTACTACGTCGAAGATGGCTCCCCGCACTTCGGGGTAAACAGCCATCTCGTGGGCCATGCTCGGAACCAGCCCCCCGGATGCTGCTGTCGCAACAAAGTCGTCCATGGACTTTTGCGCGGGCGCGTCGAAGTTGTCCTTCGGCATCCCGAGCCTGACCGGGATGGAACCCTTGTTGATGTTAAATACCTCCTGGAATTTGGGCTGGAGAATCAAACGTGCCATGGCTTCCGCGGCCTGACCTGCCGAAACGGTCCTCTGCTTGAAGAAGATGAAGCTGTCGACGTTGAACAGAAAATAGTCACCGGTATCCGGCATGGTGAGTGCCAGGTAATCCGCTCCCGGCACCTTGCCCGCGGCGGTAAACTCGCCCTTGGCCCAGTCGCCCATGAACTGCATGGCAGCCTCGCCCTTGATGACCATGGCGGTCGCGAGGTTCCAGTCCCGGCCGGGAGCGTTCTTGTCGGTGTATTTCTTGAGGCTCTTGAAACGCTCGAAAGCCTTTACCATGGTGCTGCTGCGGAGAGCGGCGGGATCAGCCTGAACGAGCGCTTTCCTGTAAAAGTCAGCACCGCCGACGCCGATCACGATGGACTCGAAAACAGTGGCTTCCTGCCAATCCTGCCCCCCGAAAGCAATGGGGATCATGCCGGCATCCTGGATCTTTTTAGCAGATTCCTCCAGTTCGGCCCACGTCTCGGGGATCTTCGCTCCGGCTTTCTTGAAAACCTCGGGGTTGCACCACATCCAGTTGATGCGGTGAACGTTGACCGGGACCGCCACGTACTGGCTTCTGTACTTCATGATATTAGCCACAACGCCGGGAATGATATCGTCCCAATTCTCGGCCCTGGCGACCCTGCCGAGGTCTGCCAAAACCCCTTCATCTCCCCACTGCTGGATCTGGGGACCCTTCACCTGGGCCGCCGTGGGCGGGTTTCCGGAGACAGCTCTGGATCGGAGGACGGTCATGGCCGTGTCCCCGCCTCCCCCGGCAACCGCGAAATCCTTCCAGGTGTGCCCCTCTTTTTCAAGAAGCTCCTTGAGTACTGCCACTGACCGGGCCTCGCCGCCGGAGGTCCACCAGTGAAGAACTTCCACCTCACCCGCCAAGGCAACCGGAACCGCCAGGGCAGCCGTCAGGAAAATTGCCAGCACCCAGATCAGAATACTCTTTTTCATTCTCCCTCTCCCTTCCGTTTAGCGCACCCGGACCCGAAAAACGGTCCTTCGGGCAGGGATGCACGGGACGTCGCACACGGGGCGTCCCCGTGGAACGTCCAGAAAAAAAACAATGACGCCGCTTCCAGTCTCTTTCCGAAACAAAAGACAAACCCCCGCAAAATCACCCTAATGAAAAGGATATCTCCCGTTTACGGATTTGCAAGGGATGGAATAGATTTTTAGAGTCCGCTGATGTCTTGACCCATAAACTCAAATTTTTTACGTTTTCTGGTTTTCCCCCTGTGTAACGTTTGTTCTGTGTGGTTAAATAGCCGATATGAGGGTCGCGATTCTCGCCGATGTTCATGCCAACCTGCCCGCCCTGGAGGCGGTGCTGGAGGACATGCGGGCCGAGGGGGCCGAAAGCCTCTGGCATCTCGGGGATGCCGTCGGGTACGGGGCGGATCCGTTCGCCTGTCTCCAGATTCTCGCCGACATGGACGCTCTTCTCATTGCAGGCAACCATGAGCAGGCGACTTGCGACCTCGCGGAGGCCCAGGGGTTCAACCCTGCCGCTTCCCAGGCTATCCGCTGGACCCACGATATCCTTTCGTCAGGTATCCGCCAGACGATGTGCGATCTTCCGCTGAACCTTTCCCCCCTGCCGGGGGTGTTTCTGTTTCACGGACTTCCCGGCAGTACCTCCGGCTATATTCGCACCTCCGAGACAGCCCGACTGGTGTTTGACCACCTTTCGGACCGGGACCCGAGAATACGTTTTGCCTTCTTCGGCCATACCCATCGCCCCATGATCTTTTCTCATCTTCCGGGCGATCCCGTCAGGATGTTCGATCCCGGCCAGGACCTCATGGCCGCCCCCGGACGGAAGTACCTTATCAACCCCGGCAGTGTGGGACAACCCCGTGATGGGGATCCGCGCGCCCATTATCTCCTCCTTGACGTGGAGGACGGACATATCCTGTTTAAACGGATCGAATATGATATTGCCTCCGCACAGGACAGGATCCTGACATCCGGCCTTCCCCCCTCCCTCGCGGCACGTCTGTCCCAGGGGTTGTGACCGTGATCGACGCCGCTTCAAGGGTTACGTTCCTTCACACCGACCCCGGCAAGACCCAACCCCTTTCCGAGCACCTCCGATCCGGCGGCATGGAGGTCGATCTCGTGTCCACCCTTCAACATGCGGTGAAGGCCAGCGCGCAGAGCGACGTCCTGATTTTCGACATCTCCTTCGGATCCGGTGGACAGGACCTGTGCCGAAGCCTCCGGACAAATCCGGACACCAGAGAAATACCGCTGCTCGCCTTTTCCTCCGCACCTCTTTCGGACAACGAGATCGGAAGCCTTCTCTCGGCGGGAGCCATGGATGTTCTCACTCCTCCCATGAGCCCTCCTCTTCTTCTGGCCAGGGTTAACAACCTCGTCCGAATACACCAGGAAGAGGTTCACCTCAGGGAAACCGAGCAGCGATACAAGAGGATCTTCGCATCCTCCCATTACGGATATTTCCTTTCCACAAGGGAGGGCCGTTTTCTGGAAGTTAACGACGCCCTTTTGAACATTCTCGGATACAGCTCCAGACAGGAGATCCTCAAGCTCAGGCTGCCGGACGATCTCTACGTCAACCCGGAAGAACGCCAGCTGCTTCACAGCCTGATGGAGAAAAAAGGGTTTGTCAGGGATTTCAAGGTCGACTTCAAGAGAAAGGACGGCTCCAAGATCACGATCCTCCTCACAGCCAACCTCTACCGGGGAGCGGACGGCAGCACCCTCGGCTACGAGGGGTTCAACATCCCCCTTTCGGACATGAACCTCGGCTGGCCAATGCGGATATTTTACCGACTTTTCAAACCCCTTCGCCGCTTTGTCGTCAAAAAGCATAACTTCATGTCTGTCTCACGGATCAGTGAACTGGTGGCCAACCAGTATGAGAAAACCGAGGAACTTTCCGGGGGGAACCACACTTCCGTCTGGAAAGGGCGGGATGTTCTGGGGTTTGAGGAGGGACCCCTGGTTATCAAGATCTCCAAGGGTGAGGCCATCAACCCGAGGCTTCTGCTGGAGGCTAAAGTCCTCCGGAAGCTGGAAGGGCATCCGGGGATCCCCCGGCTGGTGGATGTCGCCCGGCACAAGGACAGGACCGTTGTCGTCACCAGATTCGTGGAAGGGACCCCCCTGACAACCCTCCTTCCCTCCCTGGACGGGAGAACCCGGGACCGGATCGCCTACCAGTTGCTGGATGTCACCGCCCACCTCCACGACCACCATATCGTTCACAGGGATATAAAACCGGACAATATCGTCATCAGCCTGGCAGGAAACCTGACGCTTCTCGACTACGGGATCGTTCGCCGTATCACCGAAAATGATACGTCCCCAACCATTATCGGAACCCGTCCCTTCATGAGCCCGGAACAGTTCAACGGAAAGAGTGAGCGGCGGAGCGACGTGTGGGCCCTGGGGGTGGTCCTTTACCTGATGTATACGGGAAGTCCCCCCTTTACCGGGAACACCGAGATGGAGCTCATGGAGAACATTTTGAAACGGGAACCGCCGGCCTGTCGCTCACTGGTCCCTTCCCTCCCGGTCCAGATGGAGAGGGTTTTGTTCAAGGCGCTGAGAAAACGCCCTCCTGGCCGTTTTTACAACGCCGGGGAAATGAGGGATACGGTATTAAAAACGGTCCCTGGTTTCAGGGAAAACGTGAAGGACCTGATCCGTGAGGAGGAAAAACCATCGGTTTTGGTGCCTTAAGGGCCGGTGATTAGTAATCGGTAATTGGTGATTGGTGGATGATTTCAGATCTCAGATCTCAATTTTTTGCAAATGTGCACCGGTGGACGAGTGCAGAAAATACTGATCACTAATCACGGATCACCAGTCATTTATAATGTGAGGAAGGGCCGCCTTTCGGCGGCCCTTCCTGTCCCGAAGGAGGGAGCAAGGCAACTTAATGCCTGGGGGGGTTTTTCAGATATTGCAGAAAATATGCGGAGGCCCCGAGCCCGTTGATGGCTTCGGTCAGGGCCTGGCCTTTTTCTCTGGTGATATCCTCAACGATGGATAAGGGTTTGGACCGGGTAAGGTACAGGGCGACATCGGAAGCGTACATATCGCGGTTGATGGTGGCAATGTAAAAAGCCACCTTTCTCTCCACTTCTTTGGAGGGCACAGATTTTAAAACAACTGATCCTTTTATTGTCTCAGCCACCTTCATCACTCCTTTCCCAATTCATCCCAGGGCGGTTTCACAGCCCGGGGTCCAGGAGAAAGCTTTTCCTCTCAGCTAAGACTCCTCTGTCACCCAATTCTATTGCAGCATAAATTGTGCCAACAAGATTCTGGCACTTCTGTCAGTATTTTACCTTTTCGAGGGGATGAGAAACCGTGGAAGGGCACCTGGGGACAATTTTTGTCACATCGATGGGGGAAATCAGTCTCAGACACGCCCGGGTTTTTTACCGCACCACACGGCAAACGCCCCGTATTTGAAGAGGCAGTCCACTTGTTCAAAACCAACGTGGACAAGGGTGTCCATGTGAAAAGCCAACGTATCCGGCCGGTTGTCCGAATTGGCCTTGTACCGCCGAATGATATCGCTAAAATCCTGATCGGTGATCCCGGCATCCCGCTGTCGGTCCACCCAATCCTGCCACAGGGCCATGGACCATCCCTCCTGGTCTTCCGTGGGTCCCAGGACAACATCAAGGTGCAGAAAAAACCCATTGGGCCGGAGATGGTCGAATATGTATCTATACAGGTCACGCTTTCCATCGGAACCAAGGTGATGAATCGCAAGGGAGGAAACGACCAGGTGGTACTGTCCCTCCTCAACCAAGTTTTCAGACACGAGGCGTTGGAACGGCGCTTCGACAAGCGTTACTTCGGGCCGGCCGGGGAAACGGGCTGCGGCCTTTTCGAGCATATCGGCAGACCCGTCCACCAGAGTCATTTGAGCGGTAGGATCTGACGCGAGGAGAGAAGCCGCCACGATCCCGTCCCCGCACCCGAGGTCCAGGACCCTTTTTCGGGAACCATCCCGGATGAAATGACCATAAAAGGACACAAGAACCGACAGCATGATCCCCCGCAAGGGGACGTAGGCCTCGGCGTTATCGAGGTATTCCCTGGAAAATTCAGGATCCGACCAGAGGGATTTTTCGAAATCAGACATGATGAACCTGGTTTCTTGTATCCGGTTTCTAGGCACTAGGTACTAGGTACCAGGCACTTTGTTTTTGAAATAGTCCTCCAGGATAGCGCGGTGGTCGAAAGCGATCTCTTCCGGCAGGGTGCTGTCCATGAACACCCCGGCATCCGCAGCATCGTCATCGGCCACAGGCCGGCCGGAAGCCCTTGCCACGAAAACGGTGGAGATGGTGTGGGACCTGGGATCCCTCCCGGGGTCGGAGTAGACACCCAGAAGGCGGGTCAGGCGCACATCCAGGCCGGTTTCCTCCTTTGCCTCCCGGATGGCCGCGGCTTCCACGCTTTCCCCGTAATCCACAAACCCTCCCGGAATAGCCCATCCCGGAGGCGGGTTACGGCGCCTGATCAGGACGATACCCCCTTCAACCTCAATGATGATGTCAACAGTGGGGAAAGGGTTGCGGGGTTGTGTCATGGCCTCGATACCTGTTTCAATTTCAGATTCCAAATTTCAAAATAAGTCCAGGATGAAATCCGGTGATTAGTGATTGGCCTGCCAGCCGAAGTTTCATGCGAAGG
Source organism: uncultured bacterium (assembly GCA_965603295.1). Taxonomy (GTDB): domain Bacteria; phylum BMS3Abin14; class BMS3Abin14; order BMS3Abin14; family BMS3Abin14; genus JAFGWO01. The sequence goes on from CBFDCL010000038.1 coordinate 13,027, forward strand.
CTGGTGATCAATGACTGGAAGACCAGCCCAAAGTCCAAAGACCAAAGCCCAAAGGAAAACACGTTGAACATTGGACGTTGGACCTGCTCTTTACTTCAAACTTCAGACCCGAGTCTTCCTCCGCGTCCCCGTCTGCCCTGAGCCCAGTCGAAGGGGGTCTCCGCGTCTCCCGGTCAAACTTCCTGTGTCTTTGTCATCGCAGATGATTCGGCAGAAAATGCTGATGCACCAGGGCTGCGAAAATATAGATCACGAAACTGATCGCGAGGACCGGGAGGAACGGAACCCCCCTCCTGAACAAAGCCAGAGCCGCAACGAAGAAAAACACGGTGGGGATTATGGCAAAAAGCACCGAACGCGTGAACGAATGGGCAAGATGATAATCACCCGTCTCGGCGTAAAGCCAGATAAGAACCAAAAGTGTCGTCAGCGGCATGGCCGCAATAAGACCCCCGAGGGAAGGCATCCTCTTGGCAAGTTCGCTGACGCCGGCGATGATCAGTGCGGAAACCCCCACCTTGACCACAAAGAAAACCGTTCCGCCCAAAACGATTACCCCCGTGCCTTTGTAAGACGGTCGATGGCCTCGGAGATCATCTTAAGCGGTTCCGGTTCAAGACTCTGGATGGCCATGATAACCTTTTCATTTTTGTCGATGAACACCGCGAACGGGATGATCTCCACCCCGTAGCTGTCAAAAATCTCCAGCTCCGGGTCCAGAATGACCTCGAAATACATCTTGGCCGCGTTCTTTTTCACCTGAGACAACATCCTGTCGGTTGGAGGATTCCCTGCAATCCCGATCAATTCAAAATCTCTTTTCTGGAAAAGATCGTTGATCTTGTTTAACCCCTCGATACGGCTGATGCAGTCCCGGCAGAAAACCGACCAGAAGTTGAGAAGCACCACATTCTTCCCCAGGTGCTCCTTTAATTCAAACTTCTCCCCCGTCAAGGTTTCAGATAGGAAAAACGGAGCCCGATCCCCCGCCTCCACCGTGATGGCATGGCAGGGCGGCACGGCTCCCGTCGAAAGAAGAGAAAAGGCAAGGACAAAAAATAACAGGACAACCGATCCTCTCATTTTCATTCTTCATCTCCCGGATCGAAAGGGGTCCCTTTCTCCGACCTGCTCAAGGCCCATCCGATCCTCCTGAAAATCCCCCTGACAATACGAGCGTCCTGGGAGGTCCTCACTCCTCTGGAAAAGATTTCCCGCATGTGCAAAGCGCTCTTCTCCCTCGGGTTCCGGATAAAAAAACCGCTCCTTTCGAGAACCGACATCAACTGAACGAACATCTGATCTTTCTCTTCATCCGTCGGGCTCCCAAAAGACCTGACGGAAGGCAGCCCGTCAAGGGCCATCCTCAGATCGTAGGCCAGGACCATGACCGCCTGGGCGAGATTGAGGGAAGGGCAGCGTTCGTCGGCGGGAATGGAAACGACCCCGTGGCAAAGGGACAGTTCATCCGCCATAAGGCCCGAATCCTCTGGTCCAAAGATCAGTGCAGCCCGGCCGCTGCCCAGGTTTTCAAGGACATAGGCAGCGGCTTCCCTGGGTGTCAGAATACGCATCCGGGCGCTTTTGACCCTCCGGGAGGTGCCAAGGATAATATCGTTCCCCGCGAGAGCCTGATCAAGGGTATCAAAGGAGCGGGCACTTTCCAAGATGTCAACTGCGTGGGCTGCAAGCATCCTGGCTTCCGGAAGGACCTCTTCCTCAAGAGCAACAAGACGCATCCCTCCGAGGCCCATGTTTTTAACAGCCCTGGCGGCGGCCCCCACGTTGCCCCCGTGCCTGGGCCGGTTAAGGACAATATCGATCCGTTCCAGTGGGCTTTCCACGGCTCTTGGGCTTTTACCTTGGCCTTCCATTATTTTCCCACAGGCTGCGGCATTCGGACATAGGAAAGGCTGCCGTTGGAACCCAACACAGTCGGTGGCCGCTTGGTAAGGAGGGGAACTGTGTCAGGCCGGAATACCGGATTTTCACTTTTCGCCCGAGGCTTCCGAACGTTTCCGGCATTCCCAGGCAGCCTGTTACAAGTATAGCTCACACTGACGCAGCCGCAACCTTCCCGCGAAAACCCGGCTTTTCACTCGTGACCCGAAAGAGACCCAAGAAGTTTCTGCCAGAAGGAACGTTTCGGCGGCAGGGAAAAACCGAGCCGGGCCTGTTTCCCTTCCGATACCGGGGGCCCTTCGGCACGGAGCCCGAAACCCTCAACAGCCTCCCTGGCAAAATCGAGGCCGTTGATAAGATCTTTGAGCTGGACTTTCCTCAGGTCCGACACAAAGCTGACGGAGTCAAGGACAGGCCCCCTGACACTGAAATGCTCGAGGACCTTCCCCTTCCGGAAGAAGGAATAACTGTATTCCTTCAGATCGTGGTTGAAATCCCAGACCAGAACTTCCCCAAGGGATTTGTGGCCGGTCAGAAATTCCAGGAGAAGAGAGACCCCTTTTTCGTCTCCGGCCAGTTCGATATGACACCACCCGTCATGGTGTTCCCGGAGATGGGCAGTGACCTCTGCCCAGGGTCCGGAACCTTCCTGCTTCGGGAGTCCTTCTCCTTTTACACAAGACATCCCACCGGGTTTTCCGGACAGTTCCTCTTCGAGGAAGTCCACATCTTTCCTGATATAGATTCCTGGGAAGATCATCAGGACCGGTAATTTATCACACGTCCCGGTCAGATGGAATGTGTTAGAGTTATAGGCAAATAAATCCGGGATGACCTCGGGCGAGATGCTCCCAAAGGGGCCTTCCGCGAGGCCGCCGGTATTGCCAGGTACCAACCGAGGGAGAACCCATGATCCTTGCTGGGGACATCGGGGCCACCAAAACCATTTTGGGCCTTTTTTCCGAAAATGAGAGCATGGAACGGCCCTTTGCGGAAAAAACCTTTTCCAGCCGGGATTATCCGGGTCTGGAGGAGATGGCAGCTGAGTTTCTCAACCGGTCAAAGGGTCTCCCTGTGAAAGCCGCATCTTTTGGGGTCGCCGGCCCTATCAGATCCGGACGCGTGGACACTACAAATCTCCCCTGGTCCCTGGATACGGACAGCCTGGGAAAAGCCCTGAAAGTGCCCATCGTTCGCCTGATGAACGATATTGAAGCCCTTGGGTCCGGCCTTTGCCTGCTGGGACCGGGCGACCTGAAAACCCTCAACCCTGGCGATCCGCAAGAGGGGGGAATCCGTGCTGTTCTGGCTCCGGGAACGGGCCTCGGCGAGGCGTTCCTGACCAGGGAAAACTTGCGGTGGCGTATCCATCCCACCGAGGGGGGACACACCGATTTCTCTCCCTCCGGGGAGGAGCAGGACGCTTTACTGCGATATCTGAGAGGTTTTTCCCAGCATGTCAGCTGGGAACTTGTCTGTTCGGGGATCGGTCTTCGGAATATCTCGCGCTTCCTCGAAGACACCGGGAACTACGGGGAGCCCTCATGGTCGAAGGCAGCCTCGGCGGGACATGACATCACCCCCGAAATAATCCAAGCTGCCATGGAACGAAGACCTCCCTGCTCCCTGAGCCTTCACGCCCTCGAAATGTTCATCTCAATCCTGGGAGCCGAAGCGGGCAACCTGGCACTGAAAGTACTTGCGACAGGGGGTGTTTATTTGGGGGGAGGGCTTCCTCCGAGGATTCTGTCACTTCTGGAGAAGGGTGGTTTCATGGAATCGTTTACCTCCAAAGGGCGGATGTCCCGGATCATGGAAAACATACCCGTTCACGTCATCCTTAACCCCCGGGCCGCTCTGATGGGCGCCGCAAAAACAGGACTGGAGATTATTAAAAAATAAGTGCAAAGTATTTAGTTCCCGGGTAAAAGAAACAGGTTGAAACAGTATACAGTCAATGTCTGAATGAGATCGATTTTTCCCCCTGTATTCAGGGTTTGGACTTCTGAGGAATTTTTATGCCCAAGGCAATCTGGAAAGGCGTCGTCCTTGCGGAAAGCGGCGACACGACCCTTCTGGAGGGGGATCATTTTTTCCCACCCGAAGCGGTTAACCGGCAATATCTGAAAAAAAGCAACAAACGGGCTGACCGATCATGGAAAGGGGAGGCTCGTTATTACCACGTTGTCGTGGGAGACGATGTCAACAAAAACGCCGCCTTCTACTTTTCGCAGCCGTCCAAAGCCGCCGCCGCCATCAAGGATCACGTCGTTTTTACCAAGGATGTTGAGGTGGTCCCCTAAGTTTCGAAAGAGGCGAGAACCGGACACCTTCATTCGTCACCTGGGCATTCCGATCATGCAGTACATCCCGGAAAGCTATTCATGGAAAAGTACGATGCGATAATCATTGGCAGCGGCCAGGCGGGGAACCCTCTTGCCGTTAAACTCGCGGTAAACGGGAAAAAAGTTGCCCTCGTCGAACGGGAGTCTATCGGGGGCTCCTGCGTTAATGTCGGGTGTTCCCCTACCAAAACCATGGAGGCGAGCGGCCGGATCGCCCACCTTGTCCGCCGAGCAGCCCAATACGGTGTTGATCTCCACGGGTCCTTTTCCGTGAACATGGAAAAGGTCAGGGAGAGAAAACGCCGGATCGTCCAATCCTTTTCCAGCGGCGACCAGGCCAAGCTCGAACGGAAGGGCGTCCGGATCCTCTGGGGCGAAGCCCGGTTTACCGGACCGAAAGAACTGGAAGTCACCTCCAGGGAGAGCGGCGTCGAGCACATCAGCGGCGACCTCATCTTCATCGACACGGGGACCCGACCCGTTGTTCCCTCTATTGAAGGTTTGTCTTCCTGCTGCGTTCTGACCAATGAGAACATCATGGAACTCGACACGGTTCCCGAGCACCTTATGGTGATCGGGGGCGGTTATGTGGGGCTCGAATTCGGGCGCATGTTCCGCCGCTTCGGGTCCGAGGTAACCATCATCCACCGGAACCGGCACGTATTGAGCCAGGAGGACAGTGACCTGGCCGAGGCAATCCAGGACATTTTCCGGGAGGACGGCATCCGGATCATCCTCGAGGCCGACACTCACAGCACCATCCAGAACTCCAATGGCACTATCGACCTTAAACTGACATGCCCCGCGGGGCCAAAAACCATCAGCGGATCACACCTTCTCCTGGCCGCCGGGCGAACTCCCAATTCAGACATGCTTAACCTTCAGGCAGCGGGGATCGAAACCGATGCCAACGGCTACATCAGGGTGGACGACCATCTCCGCACAACAGCCCCGGACGTTTTCGCTCTGGGGGATATCAAGGGGGGCCCGGCTTTTACGCATATCTCTTATGACGACTACAGGGTAATAAAAACAAACCTGTTCGGGGGAGGAGAAGCCACCATCGAGGGACGGATTCTGCCCTATGTCGTCTTTATCGATCCACAGCTCGGCCGGATCGGCCTTACGGAAAGGGAAGCCCGGGCAAACGGGCTGGATTTCGAAACCGTCAGGATGCCGATGACCCATGTGGCAAGAGCCC
>CBFDCL010000039.1:0-18393 GCA_965603295.1 uncultured bacterium
TCCCGGGTGTTCTCAGGTTCGATGCTGCCGGAATAACTCTTTTCAGTGAAGAGATCACCCTGAAAAGCCCCTTTTCCTTTCCCGGAGGGGATACCACCCTTATCCGGAAAAGTCAGCTCAGATCGCCTCTGTGGGTCCGCAGGAGGGTCCCTGGGGACAGGTTCATCCCCCTGGGAATGGACGGGGAGAAAAAATTAAAGGATTTTCTCATCGACCGGAAAGTGCCGCTTCCGGTTCGGGATTTTATTCCCCTTGTTCTTGACAACGATGGGCAAATCTTGTGGGTTGGAGGTGTCGGAATTTCCAGAAACGCGGCCCTTGAGGGTTTTGAAGGGGAAGAAGCGGTTTTGTTGAGGATGGAAAGATCCGTTGTAAGTGATTGGTGATTTGTGATTAGTGAACAGTGATCGGTGACCGGAGGAGCAGCCAAAAAAGAGAGTCCAAAGTCCAAGGGAAAGCCACGTGAAACGTGGATGCGATCTCAAACATCAAACTCTCAAACCCTCAAACTCTCAAACCCTCAAACTCTCATACTCTCATACTCTCAAACGTTTAACTAATCCCCCTAAGTTATCGGAATTTGTGGAAAATCTGGTTGTCAGAACTGACAAAATGTGATAAGTAGCTAATTTAACTAAAAAAATCGGAGGTGAAGGATTTGAATAACTTTTACAGACACCTGTCCTTATGGTTCGTCATAGGGCTGGTCGTGATTCTTCTCTACAACCTGTTTTCCGTCCGGCCCCAACCGGTAACTGATCTTGTTTACAGTGAGTTCCTCAGTCGTGTTGAGGGAGGGGAGGTTGCCGAAGTTCTCCTCAAGGGAAGAAATATCACCGGGAAGTTCGCGGATGAAGGACAGTTCCGTACCTACAGCGCGGACGATCCCGAACTCGTATCTTATCTCCGGGATAAAGATATCCGAATCGTGGCCGAGCCCGTGCAGGATAACCCCTGGTACGTAACCATTTTCGTTTCCTGGTTTCCCATGCTGCTCCTGATAGCTGTGTGGATTTTTTTCATGAGACAGATGCAGTCAGGGGGCAGCAAAGCCCTTTCTTTCGGCAAATCCAAAGCCAGGCTTCTGTCCGATGCCTCGGTCAAGGTGACCTTTAAGGACGTTGCCGGGGTTGAAGAGGCCGAGGAGGAACTGGGGGAGATCATCGATTTTCTCAGGGACCCCCAGCGATTCCAGAAACTGGGAGGGAAGATACCGAAAGGCGTTCTTCTCATGGGTCCTCCGGGTACCGGAAAAACCCTTCTTGCCAAAGCCATTGCCGGGGAAGCGGACGTGCCGTTTTTCTCCATCAGCGGATCGGATTTTGTGGAAATGTTCGTTGGAGTCGGGGCTTCGCGGGTCCGTGACCTCTTCGAGCAGGGTAAGAAACACGCTCCGTGCATCATTTTCATCGATGAGATTGACGCGGTCGGGAGGCACCGGGGTGCCGGACTCGGTGGAGGGCATGACGAGAGGGAACAGACCCTCAACGCCCTCCTTGTTGAGATGGACGGGTTCGAATCCAACGAGGGGGTCATACTCATTGCCGCAACAAACAGGCCTGATGTTCTCGACCCCGCTCTGACGAGACCCGGGAGGTTTGACAGACAGGTTGTCGTTCTCAACCCGGATATTAAGGGACGGGAGGGGATCCTGATTGTTCATGCGAAGGACATCCCGGTGGCCGACGATGTCGACCTGTGGGTGGTTGCCAGAGGGACGCCCGGTTTTTCCGGGGCCGACCTTGCCAACCTCGTCAACGAGGCGGCTCTTCTGGCCGCGAGGAAAGATCAGAACCAGGTTACCATGGAGGACTTCGAGGAAGCCAAGGATAAGGTCCTCATGGGAACCGAGAGACGAAGCATGATCATCAGTGACGAGGAAAAGCGGAGCACGGCGTTCCACGAGGCCGGACACACCCTTGTCGCCAAAATGATCCCGGGGGCTGATCCTATCCACAAGGTAACGATTATTCCCCGCGGGAGAGCTCTCGGCCTTACCCAGCAGCTTCCCATTGACGAGAGGCACAGCTATTCCAGGCAATATCTCAGTGATCGTCTGGCCATCCTTCTTGGTGGCCGCGTTGCCGAGGAGCTCGTTTTCAAGCAAATGACCACGGGAGCCAGTGATGACATCAACCGCGCAACCGACCTGGCCCGTAAAATTGTCTGCGATTACGGGATGAGCAGCGAGATGGGACCCCTGACTTTTGGTAAAAAGGAAGAACAGATCTTCCTCGGGCGTGAGATTGCCCAGCACAGGGACTACAGTGAGAACACGGCCATTCGGATCGACGAAGAGGTCAAGAACCTGGTCACGGAAGCTTACGAAAGAACCACCAAGATCCTGACCGAGGGCCTGGATGTCCTGGAAAGGCTGGCCGAAGTCCTTCTGGAACGGGAAGTCCTGGACGGCGAGGAGATCGATGCCCTCATGAAGGGAGAGGTTCTTCCCGAGAAAAAAATCCGCAGAAACGGTCCATTGCACCAGGGGCCCGAGGAAGAAATCAGGGGGGAGGTTAAAGAGGAACCGGATGCGGCGCCCGAGACTTCTTGATCCCGGCCCGGGAGGGATCAGGGCAGAGATGTCCCGGATGGGGGTGGATCCCACGGGTATCAGGATCATGGAGGAAAAAGGACGTCATCTCCTGGTCCGATTGGACACCCTCGACATCAGAGCGGCCCAGATCCTTAAACAGGACATGCTTTCCATTGGTGGGGAGGCGGCCCTGAGCTGGGAAGCGGCCGGCCTGAAAGTCAAGACCACTCCAGTACTCCTGATGGGCACCGTTCACCAGTTTCGAAAACTGACCGAAAAGCTCCTTAAGCAGGCCTTTGGTCTCAAAGGGCTCGCCGGGGCTTTGGAGGAACTTTTCCGGAACCTCGGGACGAACCCGTCTTTTGTCGTTGGCGGTAAAGATCTTCTCGCGGGTGGGAAAGTCCTTGTGATGGGTGTTCTCAACGTCACCGAGGATTCATTCTACGAAAACGACCGGTACCCCGAAGTGGATGAGGCGGCAGCGAGAGGGTTTCAGATGCTGGAAGAGGGCGCTGATATCATCGATATCGGCGGGGAATCCACCAGGCCCGGATCCAGGCCGGTGGATGAAGAACTGGAAACGAAAAGGGTCCTTCCCGTGATCCGGAAACTTAGGGAAGGCGGTGCAAAGAACATCTCCGTGGACACGACCAGGAGTTCCGTTGCGCGTAAAGGCCTGGAAGAAGGGGCCAACATCGTTAACGATATCAGCGGGATGAATTTCGAACCTGAAATCCGAAAAATCTGTGCCCGGACGGGTGCCAGTGTCGTTCTCATGCACACGAGGGGCCGGCCTGAAACCATGCAGGAGAGAACCGAATATGAGGATCTCATCGGAGAGATCTGCACCTCCCTTGAGGATTCCATGGATCAGGCGGTAAGGGACGGGATCAGTTTTGAGAAAATCTGCCTTGATCCGGGGATCGGTTTCGGTAAATCTCCGGAACAGAACGTTGAGGTGATTGCCCGGCTTGGGGAGATCCGTTCCCTGGGAAGACCGATTTTGGCCGGCGCATCCAGAAAATCGTTCATCGGTCATCTTTCAGGCGCTCCCGTCGAGGACCGTTTGCCGGGCAGCCTGGCTGCTGCGGCAGCTGCCGTCCTGCACGGCGCCAATGTTGTTCGTGTTCATGACGTGGCCCAAACCGTACAGGCTCTGGCTATTACGCGGGAGATCAGGGAGGCTGCGCCGTGCTGAATTCGGTTCTCGGGTTCCTTTCCGGGATCAGTGTTCTTGACCTGGTTGATATCGCCGCGGTGTCCATTATCCTTTACTGGATCCTGCTCCTTATCAAGGGTACGAGAGCCATCCAGATGCTTTTCGGGCTGATTATCCTCGGCGGAAGCTATATCCTCGCCCAGGAAGTGAACCTGGACACTCTTGAATGGATTCTTGAGAATTTTCTGGGTTCCATCGTTATCGTCATCGTCGTTCTTTTTCAGGATGAGATCCGCAGGGCCCTTGCCCTTGTGGGTTCCAACCCCCTTACGGGGGTCAATCCCCGGGAGCAGAAACATATTATCGAAGAACTTGTCAAAACGTCGTTCATGCTCTCCGGGAAACGCATCGGTGCCCTGATCGCCGTTGAAAAGTCGACGGGGCTGAAGAACTTCATTGAAAAGGGTTCCGCTATAGATGGGGTCCTGAGTCAGGATCTCCTTCTCTCCATATTCATGCCCTTTTCTCCCATCCACGACGGGGCGGTTATCATCAGCCGGGGGAAGATCGCAGCTGCCCAGTGTTACTTTCCGCTGACCATGAATCAGAGACTTGAAAAGATCCTCGGCACAAGGCATCGGGCGGCCCTCGGGCTGACGGAAGAGACTGATGCCGTCGTCATCATTGTTTCTGAGGAAACAGGGAGGGTTTCGGCAGCCTGCGAGGGGAAGCTTTATTCGAGGCTGGAGGCGGAGGAATTGAGAAGGATTCTGGAAAGACTTCTGGCTGGAGAGGGCGTCATTACCTCGAAAAAATGGTGGGAAAGGATGAGAATTGGTCCCCATTCTGGGAAAAAACCTGCCGCTTAAGATCCTTTCCGTTTTCCTCTCGGTCCTCCTCTGGGCGGTCATATCCAGGGGAACCGGGGGGGAAACGATGGAGATCAGTCTTGGGATCCCCCTTGAGCTCCACAACCTCCCGAAAGACATGGAGGTTATCCGGGGGCCGGTGGAGCGTGTGGATGTCCGCTTTTCGGGCCCAAGAAGGATTGTCTCCAAGCTTTCCCAGATGGGTCTCGCCATAACTCTGGATCTTTCTGGAGCCGCTGACGGGAAAAAGTCTTTCGACATCTTCACCTCGGATATTCAGGTTCCCGAAAGGGTTTCGGTGACAAGGGTAACCCCTTCCAACGTGGATCTGGTTCTGGAGAAGGTTCAGCAAAAACAGGTTCCCGTAACCCTTCGAACGGAGGGAAGTCCATCCACAGGGTATACAATCGAGGTTCCCAGGCTGGATCCTGCTTTTCTGGAGATCAGGGGCCCTGGATCCGTTATCAACGGAATCGAAAACCTTTTCACACCCCCCGTTCCGGTCCAGGGGGCAACCGTCAATATCGTTGGGAAGATTGCGGTTCTGGTACCGGAAAGCCGGGTTCACGTGGTCGGCAGTCCAAAGGTCAAGTATGAGATCCCCGTTTTAAAAATGGATGCGTCAACCGCTGACGGAAGCGGAAATACCAAATAGGGGAGGAGTCCCTGGTCCTTGATTTTTTTAAAAATTTACTTTAAGAAAAATTTATAAATGCCTGTTAAAAAACATTATTTTGGGACAGATGGTGTCAGGGGAGTCGCCAACAGGCACCCCATTACCCCCGAATTTGCTCTGAAACTCGGGAAGAGTGCAGGATTCTATTTCAAGCAGGGGAAAAACAGGCCCAGGATCGTTATCGGAAAGGATACGAGGCTTTCAGGATATATGCTGGAATCAGGTCTTATGGCCGGAATCTGCTCCATGGGGTGCGATATTCTGCTTGTCGGACCGATGCCTACCCCGGCCATTTCCTTCCTGACTAAGGCCCTTGGGGCTGATGCGGGAATCGTAATTTCAGCCTCCCATAACCCCTTTACCGATAACGGGATCAAGTTCTTTGGAAGGGACGGGGGAAAACTTCCTGAAGAGGATGAGTCAGAACTCGAGAAGATTCTGGACGGACCGGATATTGAAGGGGCCCCGGGGGAGGAGATCGGAAGGGCTTATCGGGTTCCGGATCACCGTGAAAGGTACATTGATTTCGTAATATCATCGGTGAGAAACGGGTTTCGTTTGGACGGGATCAATCTGGTGCTCGATTGCTCCAACGGAGCTGCCTATGAAGTTGCCCCGGCAATCCTGCGGGCACTGGGGGCGGACGTCACGCTGATCGGATGTGAGCCGGATGGCGTCAACATCAACGCCGGGTGCGGATCCACCGATCCACGAATAATGATGGAAACCGTCATCGATACTGGTGCCCATGCGGGGATCGCCCTTGATGGCGATGCCGACAGGGTGGTGATGTCCGATGAGACAGGGCAGATCGTGGACGGTGATGATATCCTGTTTCTTATCGGCGTCTTTATGAAAAATAACGGTACTCTCAAGGGGAACACCATTGTCGGCACAATAATGGCGAACGTTGGCCTTGAAGCGGCGCTGAAGGAGAAGGGTATTGGCCTTGTTCGCGCTCCCGTCGGGGACAGGTACGTTTTCGGTGAAATGATCAAGAACGGTTTCTCCCTTGGGGGGGAACCGTCCGGTCATGTGATATACAAGGACCACTCCTCCACGGGGGACGGTATCGTGACCGCCCTTCGGGTGCTTGAGATTATGGCTCAGACGGGGAAACCCCTTTCGGAACTTACCAGCGGATGGAACCGTTATCCCCAGGTCATGAGAAACCTCCGGATTTCCGAGAAAAAACCACTTGAAGGGAAGTGGTTCGAAGATCTGCTTGAAAGCGCCAGGAAGGAGCTGGGGGAGGAAAGTCTTTTGAGCCTGCGATATTCCGGGACGGAGCCTTTTTTGAGGGTGACCGTTTCCGGTCCCACGGAATATGTAACGAACAGCGTGTGCGATCGCCTGTGCGATGTCCTGTCCGACCGGTTTGGTTGGGGAGAGTAATAAAGGCAATTGAGGATTGAGAAAAATCGGTGATTGGTGATTCGTGATTAGTGATTGAGAAAAGAGTTTGAGATTTTTTCACGATCAACCTTAAACACTAAACGTTCAACCTGTCCAAAGTTTTCAGGGATTTTCTGGAGGATGCGATGTTCAGATCGGGGGAAGGTTACACCAGGCTTGGTGTCAATGTCGACCATGTGGCCACAGTCAGGCAGGCAAGGGGGGTCAGTTTACCCGATCCGGTTGAGGCGGCCGCACTCGCGGAAACGGCAGGATGCGACGGGATCACCATCCACCTGAGGGAGGACCGGCGTCATATCCAGGACAGGGACCTTGCCGTCCTGAAAAGGACCGTGAAAACCCGGTTGAACCTGGAAATGGCCTCGACACAGGACATGGTCAAGATCGCCCTTGATGTCAAACCAAATATGGTAACACTCGTCCCCGAGAGGAGGGAGGAATTGACAACGGAGGGCGGGCTCGAAGTTGCCATGAACATGGATTACCTGAAAAAGGTCATCAGGCTCCTCAAGGACGCGGAGATCCAGACGAGCCTCTTCATCGATCCCGATATCGAACAGGTCAAAGCTTCTCACAGGGTGGATACGGATATCGTCGAGATCCACACCGGAAAATATGCCGACGCAAAAACAAAAGACGAAGCGCGCCAGGAGCACGAAAAGATCCTGAACGCAGCCAAAGTTGCCAGCAAATTGCACATCGAAGTGGCTGCCGGACACGGTCTCGACTACCGGAACGTTAAGCCGATCACGGACATCCCGGAGATTCTCGAGGTGAATATCGGACATTCCATTATCGCGAAAGCGGTTATGGTTGGAATGGAGAGGGCCGTCCGTGAGATGAAAATGGCCATGAAAGGGGTTTTATGATCATCGGGATCGGCATCGACAACGTCGGTTGTCCACGCATGAAAAGGGTACTGACGAAGTGGCAGGGGCGTTTTGAAAAAAGGGTTTTCGCAAAAGGAGAACTGGAATATGCGAGATCCAAACGGGAGCCGCACTTGCATCTGGCTGCCCGATTTGCCGCCAAAGAGGCTTTTTTAAAGGCGCTTGGAAAAGGGCTCGCCGAGGGCATCAACTGGACGGATGTGGCCGTCAGGAATGAGCCGGGTGGAAAACCGGACCTGGTTGTGAAGGGCAAAGCCCGGGAGTTTGCCCGGGAAATGGGCGTTCGGAGTGTTCACGTCAGCCTTTCACACACCGCCGAATGTGGCATGGCTGTTGTCATCCTGGAGGCATAATTTGAAGGTCGTAACACCATCACAAATGCGCGAGATCGACCGGATTGCCATCGAGGACCTGGCCATTCCTTCCCTGGTCCTGATGGAAAACGCCGGAATGGCCATTGTTGACGAGATTCTGGAGCGAGTGGAAAAGGAACCGCTCAGGGTCACGATCATGTGCGGTCCTGGAAACAATGGAGGGGATGGCATGGTGGCCGCACGCCACCTTTCCGACCGGGGTCACGAGGTTGCCGTTTACCTGGGGGTTCCCCGCGCATCTTTCCGTGGAGACGCGAAAGTTCAATTGAGGATGCTTTCGCGGTTGGGGATCGAGGTGAGCGTACTTTCATCAGGCGCTTCCTATGAAAAGGCTTTCGGTCGCGTCAGCGGCTCGGACGTGGTCATCGACGCCCTTTTCGGCACCGGGCTGGCACGCGGACTGGAAGGATACTGGTCCGAATGCGTGAGGATAATCAACTCCTGCCCAGGCCTTATCATTTCCGCCGATGTCCCATCCGGTCTGGATTCCGAAAAAGGGATCCCCCTTGGAGAGTGCGTTACTTCCGATGCAACCGTGACGTTCGGGTTCCCGAAAACCGGCCTTGTCCTTTATCCGGGTGCGCAGTTCGCCGGGGATGTGGTCGTAGCAGACATCGGGATTCCCCGGGTGGTCGTTGAGCGGATGGATCTACCCGGTTCAATCATCACCCCGGAGGTTCTTGAACCCGTTTTCGGGGAAAGATGGCCCGACACAAACAAGGGGACCTATGGTCATCTCCTCGTATGCGCGGGTTCCGCAGGGAAAATAGGCGCGGGGATTCTGGCGGCCAGGGGGGCCCTTCGCTCGGGTGTAGGACTTGTGACACTGGCGGTTCCGGCCTCATCTCTTCATCATGCCGACGCTTCTACACCGGAGGTCATGGCTGCGGCCCTTCCTGAGAACGGTGAAGGAGCCTTTTCCGTCAAGGGTCTTCTCGCCCTGCGTGAGATGATCGGGGAACGGGACGCACTGGCAATTGGTCCCGGGATTTCCACCCACCCCGACGTTGCCGAGTTGGTTAAAAACCTCCTGGGAGACACTCATTTCCCTGCCGTGGTGGATGCCGACGCCCTGAACGTAGTGGGTACGAAACTCGAGTTTTTCAGGGAGAGGGGATCCCAGACTGTCCTTACACCCCATCCAGGTGAAATGGGACGGCTCCTGGGGATAAAAACCGAAAAAGTCCAGGGGGACAGGGTAGGGTCCGCCTTAACCTGTGCCGCCAGGTCCGGTTGTACCGTCGTTCTCAAGGGCGCAGGGACCGTCGTGGCACATCCGGACGGCAGATTTTTCATTAACAGCAACGGTAATCCCGGGATGGCCACCGGAGGGACCGGGGATGTCCTGGCAGGCATGATTGGCGCCATTCTGGCGATGGGTTTCGACCCACTTGAAAGTGCGTTGGCCGCTGTGTTCCTGCACGGGGCTGCCGGGGATCTGGCCTCGGAAAGGACGACGGAACACGCACTGATCGCATCTGACATTATCGACTCCCTGGGGCCGGCGCTCCGGGATCTCCTGACGGGGTGACACATGTTGATTGCATCTGAAATAATGACCAGGGATTTCCTCACCATAACACCGGACATGAGTGTGGACGAACTGGCGAGACTGTTTCTTCGAAAGGATGTGGGGGGGGCGGTAGTGGTGGACAAGAGGGGAAAACTCCTCGGAGTCGTTACCGAGAGCGACCTGATCGCCAAGGAGAAAAACCTTCACCTCCCGACTATTGTGTCTCTTTTCGACGCGGTCATTTACCTGGAAACGTCCGACCATTTCAAGGATGAACTGAACAGAATGGTCGCGAGCCAGGTGGAAGATGTTTTTAAAAAGGAGCCTGTGACGATCCTTCCGGAAACAACCCTCGCGGACATCGCCACGATCATGTCCGAAAAAAGGATCCACTATCTTCCGGTAATGAAAAAGGAGGTTATCCAGGGGATCGTTGGGCGGCGCGATATCCTGAAGGCCCTTGCCGAGAGGAACTGATGGAGGGTTTTTTCTCCCTTGATGTGCCTTCTCCGGACAGGATGGTACACATCGGGGAACGGATCGGGAAGCGCCTGTCCGAGGGATCTGTCATTGGGCTGACCGGCCCCCTTGGAGCCGGAAAAACGACCCTCACCAGAGGCATCGCGCAGGGTATGGGGATCGATCCCGGCTATGTCGTTTCCAGTCCGACCTATACCCTCCTGCAGATCTACCCCTGCGGGGAAAAGGAACTGTATCATCTTGACCTTTACCGTGTTTCGGGGTCCGATGACCTCGATTCAACCGGGTACAGGGACGGCGTCGGGAAGGGAAAAGTCCTCGTCGTTGAGTGGGCCGAAAGGGTACCCTCGGTCCTACCCCCAGAGAACCTCCAGCTCCTGATAGAGTACGATGGGGACGGCAGGTTGCTCCTGCTCAGGCCTGAAGGGAACGGGTACCGGAAACTGGTTCGGCAAGTAATGGCGAGCGTGCAGTGAGCTGATACCACATTTGTTGACAGGGTTGAGTACCGGTGCTAATTACATCCCTTATTTTTAACGGGGTAAAGGTGAAAGGATAAAGGAGCAAGAAAAATCCTGTCGCTGCTTTCCTTTCATTTTTCTACCTTAAAACTTTCTCCTTTAACCTTTTTACTGGTGATATCATGGAAGAATTTTACAGGATCAAGCGTCTCCCTCCTTACGTTTTCAACATTGTCAACGAGCAGAAATACAAGGCCAGGGTCCAGGGCGAGGACATCGTGGATTTCGGGATGGGGAACCCGGACATGCCGACCCCGAAACACATTGTTGACAAACTCATATCAGCGGTCAAGGACCCGAGGAATCACCGCTACTCCGTCTCCCGCGGGATTTTCAAGCTTCGCCTGGCCATTGCGGACTGGTACAAAAGAAATTATGGGGTCGAACTCGACCCGGATTCCGAGGTGGTCTCCACCATCGGTTCCAAAGAGGGGATCTCTCACCTGATCCTCGCGGTTACCGCTCCGGGTGACGTGGTCATGGTGCCCGATCCGTGCTATCCCATTCATTTTTACAGTTCTGTCATTTCCAATGCCGACGTTCGTAGCGTACCGATGGAAGAGGATGAGGACCATTTCCTCGACCGTATTGAAAGGGCCGTTAAAGGGCTCTGGCCGAGGCCCAAGCTCCTGATCCTCAATTACCCCAACAACCCCACCACACGGGTCGTTGAGCGATCCTTTTTCGAGAAAGTGGTGGAACTGGCCCGGGAATACGAATTTTTCGTTGTTCATGATCTTGCTTACGCTGACCTGGTTTTCGACGGGTATAAGGCTCCCAGCCTACTTGAGGTTCCAGGCGGGAAAGAGGTCGGAGTTGAGATATTCACCCTTTCGAAAAGTTACAACATGGCAGGATGGCGTGTTGGTTTCGTTGTCGGCAACCCCCGTCTTGTCGGGGCCCTGGTCAGGATCAAAAGCTATATGGATTACGGCATGTTCCAGCCCATCCAGATCGCATCTATCATTGCCCTTAACGGGCCGGACCAATGTGTGAAGGACACAGTGGAAACCTATCGCAAAAGACGTGATGTCCTTGTCAAAGGCCTCAACAGGATCGGATGGGATGTCGAAAAACCAAAGGGGACTATGTTCGTCTGGGCTCCGGTCCCGGAACAGTTCAAGAAGATGGGGAGCCTGGATTTTTCCCTCATGGCTCTGGAAAAAACCAGGGTTGCTGTGGCTCCCGGTGTCGGGTTTGGCGAAAGAGGAGACGGCCACGTCCGGTTTGCCCTGGTGGAGAACGAACACCGGACGAAGCAGGCCATTCGCGGGCTGAAAACGCTGTTTGAGTAAGGTTCGGTGGCAATGACCAGTTTAACCTTTAACGTTAGACGTTTAACGTGTTTTCCTTGGATCTTGGATCAATTTTGAAATTTGAAATCTGAAATTGGAAATTTTTACCGGAGGTAACGGATGAGCCGCAAGCAGTTTTCCATCGCCATCGCAGGAGCGACAGGCGCCGTTGGCGAGTTGATGATCAAAGTCCTCGAGGAAAGGGATTTTCCGGTGGGGGAAATGCGGTACCTTGCTTCTGCCAGATCGGCGGGGAAAAAACTGAAATGGAAAGGAGAGGATATCGTCATTCAGGAGATGACAGCCGAATCTTTCCGGGGGATCGACATCGCCCTTTTTTCCGCGGGGGGAGACCGCAGCCTGAAATTTGCTCCCGCGGCTGCACAGGCAGGGGCAGTGGTGGTCGACAATTCATCCGCTTTTCGAATGGACCCTGAGATCCCCCTGGTCGTTCCTGAGGTTAACCCGGAAGACATCGCCCTTTACCGGGAGCGGGGAATCATCGCCAACCCCAACTGCACGACGATCATCATGGTCGTCGCTCTCAAACCCCTTTACGATTACAGCCGAATACGGCGGGTGGTGGTTTCCAGTTATCAATCGGCCAGCGGTGCCGGGGCTAAAGGAATAGCGGAGCTTATCGCGCAGACAAAAGACTGGTCAGCGGGAAAAGAACCTGGGACGTCGGCCTTTGCCCATCAGCTTCTTTTCAACCTGATCCCCCATGTCGATGCTTTTACGGAGAACGGATTTACAAAAGAAGAGATGAAGATGCACAACGAGACCAGAAAGATGTTTCATGACGACCGGATTCAGGTCAACGCCACTTGCGTGAGGGTGCCGGTTCTCACCGCCCATTCCGAATCCGTAACCATCGAAACGGAAGAGGAGATCACTCCGGAAAAAGCCCGGGAACTGCTCGCTGCGGCACCCGGAGTGGAGGTTCAGGACGACCCGGCGAGGAGCATTTACCCGATGCCCCTTTCTGCGGCCGGCCAGGACACCTGCTACGTTGGCCGCATCCGGGAGGATTTTTCAGGGGCCAACAGTCTTAGCTTCTGGGTCGTGGGGGATCAACTTCGAAAAGGAGCTGCCACCAACGCGGTACAAATCGCTGAGATCCTCGCAAGGGATTACCTGGCCTGATCGTCCAATGTCCAATGTCCGGGTGTAATCATATGCATCTGACCTTCTCGCTGGACGTTGGACGTTGGACGTTGGACTGAACCGATGTCTTTCCTGAACATCACCCTCGGCCAATACTATCCCGAGGATTCGTTTATCCACAGGCTGGACCCCCGTTTCAAGATCGTTTCCCTGGCCGCCCTCATGCTTCTGACCTTTACCGTTTCGGTCCCTCTGGCGGTCCTGGGGCATACGGCGGCTCTTTTTGGCTGCATGCTCGCGTCAGGGATCCCCTTGCGCATCTTTGCCAGGGGGCTTAAGGTTTTTTTCTTCCTGTTACTCTTCACGGCCATCCTGCACCTGTTTTTCACCCCGGGGAACACTTTGTTCCAGATACCCGGACCTGTTCCCCTTCGGATCACACAGGAAGGGGTTGTGCGGGGGGGTCTGGTTTCATGGCGCCTTCTTACCGTCATCACCCTTTCTTCCCTTCTCACTTTCACCACAACCCCACTGAAGATTACCAGAGGGCTTGAAACGCTGTTGTCTCCCCTTGCCAGGGTCCGTTTCCCGGTACAGGATTTTTCACTCATGATGATGATGGCCATCCGCTTTATCCCGGTCCTTACCTCGGAAACCGAACGTGTATGGAAGGCCCAGCGGTCCAGGGGCGCTGACCTTGGAAAGGGAAGCCTGAAGAAAAGGGGCAGAACCCTTCTATCCGTTATTCTTCCCGTTTTTACAGGCCTTTTCCGGCGCGCCGACGAACTCGCCACAGCTCTCGAAGCCAGGGGGTATGTGCCGGGGAAGCCGCGGACTTCCATGTACCCACTCGATTGGGGCCGGGGCGACAGCGTCGCTCTTCTGGCCCTGTTGATCTGGTCGGTGATCCTTATCTCTATCGGCTGGTTCGGGTGAGCATGGAGAGGATCAAGCTCCTTTTGGAGTACGACGGTTCGGATTTCTCCGGTTGGCAGGTTCAGCCCGGGGTCAGGACGGTCCAGGGGGTCCTCCAGGAAGGCCTGGGTCGGATGATGGGCCAAAGGGTCTGTATCGTTGGTTCCGGAAGGACCGATGCGGGGGTTCACGCCCTGGGTCAGGTCGCTCACGCGGACGTACCCAGGGACATCCCCCCAGGGAATATCATGATGGGCCTAAACAGTTCCATTCCCAGGGATGTCAGGGTGATCGGGTGTTCCAGGGCTCCGGAGGATTTTCATGCACAAAGGAGCGCTGCGGGAAAACTTTACAGGTATGTCATTTCCAACAGACCCGCTCCCAATGCCATTGACCGCAACCGTGTCTGGCACATCCGGCAGCCCCTGAACCCGGAGGACATGCGGGTCGCCGCCCGCTTCCTCGTAGGATGTAAAGATTTCGCCGCCTTCAAATCCTCCGGGGACGAGACCACCACGATCCGACACCTCCGAACCCTGGAGATCCATGCGGAAAAAGACCGGATATCTCTGTATTTCGAGGCAAACGGTTTTTTAAAACATATGGTCAGAAATATCACCGGGGCCCTGATAGAAGTCGGTCTGGGAAAGATCACCGGGGAGGACCTTAACAACCTTCTTCTGAGCCGCTCAAGGGACGCTGCACCACGAAAGGCTGCTCCTCAGGGTTTGACCCTGATGAAAGTTTATTACGGTGAAAGCCCGTTTTTTATTCCCGGGGAGCTTGACCCTTCATTTTAAGTCGCATAAACTCCCACCTTTATATTTCGGGTCAACAGGAAAGGCCGCATGCTCAAAGTCAACAATATTCACACCTATTACGGGAACATTCAGGCTTTAAAGGGGGTAACCCTGGAGGTTGGAGAGGGTGAGATCATCACCCTTATTGGAGCAAACGGGGCCGGCAAGACAACGACCCTGATGTCCATCTGCGGGGTTGTTCCCATCAGCGAAGGGGAGATCCTTTTCCTTGATCAACCGATCCATCGGAAAGAGCCCGATGAGATCGTGGCCCTGGGTATCTCCCAGGTCCCCGAGGGAAGGCATATCTTCCCGGGGCTCACCGTCATGGAGAATCTGGATGTCGGTGCCTTTCTCCGGAAGGATAAAGAGGGGATTAAGAAGGACCTGGAATATGTTTTTGATTTGTTCCCCATTCTCGCCGAGCGGCGATGGCAGGCCGGAGGCACTCTGAGCGGAGGGGAGCAGCAGATGCTGGCCATTTCCAGGGCAGTTATGGCCCGGCCAAGACTCCTTCTCCTCGATGAGCCCTCATTGGGACTGGCACCCATCGTCGTCAAGAAAATTTTCGGGATCATCAGCAAGATCAACAGTGAAAACGCGACGACCATTTTCCTGGTAGAGCAGAACGCCAACATGGCCCTTCAGGTGGCCAGCCGCGGATACGTAATGGAAAACGGATACATCACCCTTGTCGATTCTTCAGCCAATTTGACAACCAATGAGGATGTTAAATCCGCCTATCTGGGGATTTAGGGAAAGTTTTTGTTTGACGACTGAGGGTGTAAGAGATAAGTAATCCCTTTATGTCGTGGGAAAGCGAACTAATTTTAAGAGGGGTGGAGCTTTTTTTCCATTCAATGCGGGGATTTCCCGGGAACCTGTTTTGTTGATAACCGAATAAGGAGGTATTTATGAGAAGGGTGCTTAGTATCACTTTGGTGGCCATCCTGGCCCTGGCCCTGGTTGTTGCGGGTTGTGCCAAGAAGGAAGAAGCTCCAGCGGAGCCGATCAAACTTGGTGTTGCCGGTCCTCACAGCGGTGACCTGGCCTCCTATGGAATCCCGACGGTCCGCGCCGCCGAACTGGTGGTGGCGAAATACAACGAAAAGGGCGGAATCCTCGGCAGGCCTGTTGAGCTTCTCGTGGAAGATGACGTTTGCAAGCCGGAGGTCGCTACCAATACGGCCACGAAGCTTGTTTCCGACGGCGTTAACGTCGTGGTTGGCCACGTCTGTTCCGGTGCCACCAAAGCAGCCCTCGGGATCTACAACGACTCCAGGATCATCGTCATGTCCCCATCAGCTACCAACCCGGGTCTTACCCAGAGCGGAGACTATCCGAACTTCTTCAGGACCATTGCCTCGGACGACATGCAGGCCAAGCTGGGCGCCGATTTTACGGTCAACACCCTCGGTGCCAAAAAGATAGCCGTGATCCACGACAAGGGCGACTACGGCAAGGGGTATGCTGAATTTGCCAAGAAGTATTTCGAAGAGATGCCCGGTGTCGAGGTTGTCCTTTTTGAGGGGATCACCCCCGGTGCCGTCGATTACAGTGCCATCGTTCAGAAGATCGCCAGGGCCGGCGCCGAGGCCGTTGTTTACGGGGGGTATCACCCTGAGGCATCCAAGATCGTTACCCAGATGAAGAAGAAAAAGATGGATGCCTTCTTCGTTTCCGATGACGGCGTGAAAGATGTCACCTTCATCAAGGTGGCCGGCGATTTCGCCGAAGGGGTTTACGCATCCGGACCCATGGACGTTTCGGATCTGGCCATTTACAAGGAAGCCGTCGCGGCCCACAAGGCCAAGTATAATGAGGACCCGGGAGCATTCTTCAAGGAAGGTTATGCAGCCGCAACGGCCCTGCTTAACGCCATCGAGAAAGCCGGTTCAACCGATTACGAAGCTATCGAGAAGGTTCTGCGGAGCGAGTACGTGGACACTTCGGTGGGTTCCATCTCCTTTGACGAAAAAGGAGACGCCATCGGTGTCGGGTTCTCCATGTACAGAGTCATCGACGGACAGTACGTAGAACAGAAGTAAGGAGCCAATATAGGGATGCCATGCAGGGGAGGGGCAGATAAAGCCTCTCCCCTGCTTCTCTCCACGTTCCCGAAACAAACACACTTTCAAATCAAGAACAACTGATGGAATACTTCTTCGAGCTCTTTCTGGGCGGCCTGACCCGCGGGTCGATCTATGCGCTGATCGCGCTTGGCTACACGATGGTCTACGGGATCATCGAGCTGATCAATTTTGCCCATGGCGAGGTCTACATGATCGGGGCCTTTACCGCCCTCATTGTTGCCAGCCTGTTGACCATGGCCGGGTTAAAGGGCCTTGCCGTTCTTGCTCTCGCCATGGTCGTGGCAGTCATTTACGCGGGGGCTTACGGTTTTACCCTTGAAAAGGTCGCCTACAAGCCCTTGAGGGGTGCCTCTCGGCTCAGTCCCCTCATCAGTGCCATCGGGATGTCCATTTTTCTCCAGAACTACGTGCTCCTCGCACAGACCTCGGATTTTCTTCCCTTTCCCTCCCTGATCCCCAATTTCGGTTTCATGGAGCCATACGAACACATTTTCAGTTCCTCTGAACTGGTCATCGTGCTTGTCACCGCCACTTCAATGGTGGTTCTTACGTGTTTGATCAAATTTACCAGGATGGGAAAAGCCATGAGGGCCACCGCTCAGGACCGGACGATGGCCATGCTGGCGGGGATCAACATCAACCGCGTGATCTCGACGACCTTTGTCATCGGATCATGCCTGGCGGCCGTTGGCGGCGTCCTTATCGCTTCCCATATCGGACAGATCAACTTCTATATCGGTTTTATCGCCGGCATCAAGGCTTTTACAGCCGCGGTTCTTGGGGGAATCGGTTCCGTTCCAGGGGCGGTATTGGGCTCCCTTGTCCTCGGGTGGACCGAAAGCTTTGCAACGGGATATGTTTCCAGTGACTATGAGGATGTTTTCGCCTTCCTGCTCCTCGTGCTCATCCTGATATTCAGACCGGAAGGCATTCTCGGAAAATCTAAAGTGAACAAGGTTTAGGTGATGAAAATAACGGTTTTCCCTGGATCGGAACTATATTTATGAAGGATCTCAAACAGTCACTTTTCCTTTCCATCTGGTTCATGCTTCTCACCTTTCCGCTCATGGTGATTCGGGTGAACACCATGGAAAAAACCGTCCATTGGCGGTGGACCAACATGATCATCGTGGGGGTTGCGGTCTTCTTCCTCTCCTACATATGGCGCTATTTCATGGTCCGCAAGGAAAACAAGCCTGCAGCGACAGACAGTATTCCGTGGAATCAGAGGCTTCTTTCCGAGAGGAAGTTCTTCATCCCCTTTATCACTGCGGTTTTGATCTTCTCCCTTTCTTTCCCTCTGTTCGTTTCCGAGTACCGGGTCAACGTCCTGATCACCGCCATGATGTATGTCGTCCTCGGGCTCGGTTTGAATATTGTTGTCGGCCTGGCCGGTCTTCTGGACCTCGGTTACGTGGCGTTTTACGCCGTGGGTGCCTATACCTACGCCCTTCTGAACATGCATTTCGGTGTGGGGTTCTGGATTGCCCTTCCAGCCGGTGCTCTCATCGGCGCGATTTTCGGGATCCTCCTCGGCATTCCCGTGCTCAGGTTGAGGGGGGATTACCTTGCCATCGTGACCCTCGGTTTTGGTGAGATAATACGGCTTATCCTTGAGAACTGGAGTGACTTCTCCATGGGGCCGAGCGGGATAGCCAACATCCCCAAACCGACCATCATCGGGTTCGAGTTGACCCGCAGCCAGGGGATCCTTTTCATCTATTACCTGATGATTGCTCTTGCCATCTT
>CBFDCL010000040.1:0-18129 GCA_965603295.1 uncultured bacterium
GGTTGAGGGTTGAGGGTTGAGGGTTGAGGGTTGAGGGTTGAGGGTTGAGGGTTGAAAAAAACCAGTAATTTGGTGATCAGTGATTCGTTTAGGATTTGAAGTTCGAGGTTCAGGAGCCAGAATCCAGGAGACAAGAGAACAACAACTTTTATGTAAAAACGAACGCGGTAATTATGAAACATTTCACCGCGTCTCCGTGTCTCCGTACATTCGCGTCAGTCTTTTCCTTTTGCACTCCTTACTGATTTCCCAGCGAAAACCGGTTGACTTACGCAAAACTTACGCATAAAATTTAAACAGGATTCAGGAGTCAGTATACAGGAGAACTTCCGGATCCGGTGGCACGACCTGAGGTTTTCTACTGACTCCTGGATTCTGGCTCCTGGATACTATCGGAAATTTCCAAAGGAGAGAAAACATGTCCCCCCTTACTCCAAAACAAAAACAGTTCCTCGACTTCGTCATCGAGCACACGGAGCGGAAAGGTTACGCCCCCTCTCAGGCCGAGATCGCCCGCGCCCTGGGGTTTAAATCCCTGGGTACGGTTCAGAACTACCTCGTACGCCTCGAGCGGGAAGGGCTCGTGGAAAAAAGCTGGAATGCCCGGCGGGGCATCCGGGTCAGGATCCCCGAGGGGTACGGCTATCAGCTTCCCCTGGCCGGCCTCGTTTCGGCCGGCAAACCCATCGAAGCCATCGAGACGCCCGGTACCATTGAGGTCCCCGCTTCCATGGCGGGGGAAGGCAGCTTTGTCCTGCAGGTCAAGGGTGATTCCATGATCGGGGACGGCATCCTGGACGGCGATTTCGTCGTTGTCCGCAAACAGGATACCGCGCGGAACGGGCAGACCGTCGTGGCCCTCATGGGCGACGAAGCCACAGTGAAAAAGCTCCACCTCGAGGGGAACCGGATAGAGCTTCACCCTTCCAATCCGGCCATGGATCCCATCGCCGTTGAGGACAGCGAGACGTTCCGGATATCGGGAATCGTTGTTGGTGTCATCCGACATTGTAAGTGAAAGCCCAATGTCCAACGTCCAAAATCCAAAGAAAAATCATTCTCCGGCAAGTCGTTGGATGCTGACCGCTGGTCTTTACTTTGGACCTTGGACTTTGGGCTTTGGGCTTAAGTAACAATGGATCGCGACATTCTACACATCCATATTCCTGCCTTCCCTATAGCCCTGGCCCGGGTATCAAACCCATCCCTCCGCTGCCGCCCCGTGGCAGTCGCCCCGTCCAATTCTGAGCGTACTCCCGTCCAGTGCGTCTCGAGCGAGGCCCGGTCAGACGGCGTTTTCGAGGGCATGCCCCTTTTCCGGGCAAGAAGGCTGTGCCCATCCCTTGCCGTCCTGCCCCCCGATCCCGAAAAGATCTCCAGGGGCAGCCGAGCCCTTGTCAACCTGACCAGGGAGTACACGCCCCTCTGGGAGCCCGCTTCACCCGGACGCCTTTACCTTGATCTGACCGGTTCCGGCCGTCTTCTGGGTCCCGGCCGGGACGTCGCCCTCCGTCTTGAAAGGGACCTGGGGGGGAAACTCAGCGTTCCCGGAGCGGTAGGGGTGGCGGGTAACAAGCTGGTTTCCCGCATTGCGTCGGGTTATCTGGACAAACCCGGCATCTGTGATGTTCTGAGGGGCAGTGAGTCCGGTTTCATCGCCCCTCTCCCGGTCTCCGTTCTGCCCGGCGTGGGTTCCGTCCGTGAGCACACCCTGATGATGGATCTGAACCTCCAGTATGTGGGCCAGGTGGCCTCCATGAGCGTTCCCCAGCTGTCCGTGGCTTTCGGCTCTTTTGCCCCCCTGCTCCACGCCAGGGCTATCGGGATCGATCCGTCCCCTGTTATCCCCCCTCGGCAGGCACCGCATATAACGGAAGAGAGCCGTTTTGATGAGGGTGAGAACGACGACACATTCCTTCTGGCGGAGCTGTACCGAATGATTGAGGGGTGCGGCCGGAAGCTGCGGCAGACAGACAGGAGTGCCTCCTGTCTCGAGCTGACCTTGAACTATTCCGATGGGTTGTCCGCCAGGAAAACAGCCCGAATGGCGGCTCCTGTTGACAGTGACCGGGTCCTTTTCGCGGAAGCCCTTGATCTCTTCCTCAAAGCGTCCGTGAGACGCGTTGAGGTCGGATCCATGAGGCTGGTATGCGGCGGTCTCGGGAACCCCGATCCGCAGATGGACCTTTTCACCCGCACCGACAGCGAAGCGGCCCCGGACGAAGGGGAAAGGTCCCTGCAGGAAGCCATCGACAGGGTAAGGGAGAAATACGGGACAAACGCGGTGAAATGGGGGAGGAGTATTCCACAAGTCCAAAGTCCAAAGCCCAAGGTCCAAAGAAGCAGTCCGGAATCCAGAGTTCAGAGGGAAAAAACTGACGCGGAGACGCGGAGACACGACGACACGAGGGAAAAACATAAATCCAATGTTAAACGTGTTTTTCCCGCAACTTCAAACCTCAAACTTCAAACTTCAAACCCCAAACTGTAACTCGTGCCTTCCTTCGTTCCTCTCCACGTCCATTCCTCCTTTTCCCCGTCCTGGGGGGTTCACAGGCCGGAGACCCTGTGTGCGGCGGCAAAAAAAGCCGGCATGACCCGCATGGCCCTGACCGATCGGAACGGCCTGTACGGCATCCCCCATTTTCTGGCGTGCGCCGACGAAGCCGGGATCGAACCCATCATCGGGGCCGAAACCGTCACGGGGAGCCATCGGGCCGTGCTCCTGGCCAGGGACCGGTTCGGTTACTCGAACCTGTGCCGCATCCTGTCTGATCTGCACTGCCGCAAGGGTTTTCATCTGCCTTCGGCTATTGCCTCTTTCCGGAAAGGGTTGGTCGTTATCAGCGATGATCCGGGTATCTTAAAGCCGCTTAAAAAATACTCGGAAAAAGACCTGTTCGTGGAGATATCGCCCGGACACGGCATGCATGTCGCTCTGGCCCTGTCCCGGGAAACGGGCCTGCCCCCGCTGGGGACAACCCGGGCTGTTCTTCTCAATGCCGGGGATATGGAAACCCATCGTGTCCTGCGGGCTATCGCCCTGAACACAAAGCTGTCCCGCCTGGGAGTTTCCGATACCGCCGGGGAGTTTGATGTTTTCCCTGACCCGAAACGGATGGAAGACCTTTTTCCCCACTGCCCCGAAGCGATCCACAACACTGCCGCCGCAGCCGACCGATGCCGCGCACGGCGAAAGACCTCGGGCTTTGTTTTCCCCACCTTTGACGGGATGGCTGACAAAGAGGCTTTCGATACCCTCCAAAGCCGTGCCATAAAAGGAGCCCTGTGGAGATACGGGAGTATCACCCCCCTGATCCAGGATCGCCTGGACAGGGAACTGAATCTGATACGGGATAAAGGGTTCGCCCACTATTTCCTGGTGGTGGAGGATCTGGCAGGAAAGTGCCCACGCACCTGCGGCCGGGGCAGCGCCGCCGCCTCTCTGGTCGCCTATTCCCTGGGGATCACTCACGTGGACCCCGTGAAGCACAACCTTTTTTTCGAGAGGTTCCTCAATGAGGGGAGAACGGACCCTCCGGATATCGATGTGGATTTCCCGTGGGACGAAAGGGACGCCGTGCTGGATTATGCGTTCTCCAGATACGGTGCAAAGCGGGCTGCCATGGTGGCCAATCAGGTCAGCTTCCGGGCGCGGGCGGCTGTGCGTGAAGTGGCCAAGGTGTTCGGGATTCCTGCCAGCCAGATCAGGGAGTTAACCCGCCTGCTTTCGGGTTTCGGCAGGGCCTCCGGGACAAAGGAGAGGGTGCGCACCCATCCCCTGTTTCGTTCAGAGCGGTTAGATGAGCGCTGGCACGGGATCATCTCCACAGCTTCGCGCCTCGACGGCCAACTGCGCCATTTGTCCCTTCACTGCGGTGGGCTCGTGGTGGTCCCCGACGAGATCCGCCGCCATGTCCCTGTCCAGGTGTCCGCCAAGGGGCTGCCCGTGATCCAGTGGGAGAAGGAGCAGACGGAGGCCGCCGGGCTGGTCAAGATCGACATCCTGGGAAACCGTTCCCTTGCTGTTATCCGTGACTCCCTGAGGGCGGTCAAAACCAACACCGGAGTGAGCATCGATTATGCCCAGTGGAAGCCCCTCGAGGACAAGGCCACCCGACGCCTTATCCGTGAGGGCCGGACCATGGGATGTTTTTATATCGAGTCCCCTGCTACGCGTCAGTTGCTGGCCCGCATGTGGGGCCCGGACCCACACCCGCGGACTCTCCAGTGCGACATGTTCGAGCATCTGGTAATGGCCTCTTCCATCATTCGTCCTGCGGCCAACACCTATATCCTGGATTTCGTGGCCCGCATGCGTGGAAAACCCTGGGAATCACTACACCCTCTTCTGGACAGCGTTCTCGGCGAAACCTACGGGATCGCGGTCTACCAGGAGCAGATCACTCAGATGGCCATGGTCCTGGCCGGTTTTTCCGCCAGTGAGGGGGATACCCTTCGCAAGATCGTCACAAAAAAAAGCCGCTCTAAGAAACTGGAAGATCTCAGGACACGGTTCATGGAAGGCGCCGTTAATTGCGGCATCAGCACGCAGACATCCTCTGCGTGCTGGGATCAGATCCTGTCATTTTCCGGATACTCCTTCTGTAAACCCCATTCCGCTTCCTATGCCCTGGTCAGCTGCAAAGCTGCCTGGCTCAAAGCCAACTACCCGGCCGAGTTCCTGGCGGCGGTCATCTCCAACCAGGGAGGATTTTATTCCCCCTTTGCCTATCTTTCCGAGGCCCGCCGAATGAAGGTCGAACCCCACACCCCCGACATCAACGAAAGCCGGTGGGAATACACGGGGAAGGGGAAAAAGATCCGTGTCGGGCTCATGCAGATCCACGGCCTGTCGCGAAACGGCGCCGATGCTCTGCTTCTGGAAAGGGAAAGGGGGGGGATTTTTCGCTCCTTCCCGGACTTCCTGGAACGCACGCGCCTGGAACCCGGTGACATCCGTCTTCTAATACGGTCGGGATGTTTTGACTCTCTGGAGGGGACAGAAAAACGCCCTGCCCTCCAATGGGAAGCCATGGCCCGGCGGCGGGGCCAGCAGGAAGCAGGGATGCTGAGCATGTTCGACGACGAGCCGGAGAACACACCCGACATCCCCCCTTACGATGAAAAAACCGTTATGAACCAGGAGATCGAAACCCTCGGAATGCTGGTTTCGCGTCATCCTCTAACCCTTTATCAGCCCATCCTGGATCGGGTGAAGGTTGTGGCGGCGGCGGAGATGAGTCGTCACGTAGGGAAAACCGTCACCATGGCCGGCTGGTGGATCACCGGTAAACCGGTGAGAACCAGGCACGACGAACCTATGGAGTTCGTCACTTTTGAGGACACCACCGCGACCTTCGAGACCACCTTTTTTCCAAGGGCCTATGCCCGGTTCTGCCGGAAGTTGAGTCAAAACTGTCCCTGCCTGCTTCGGGGAAAAGTGGAGGAGGAGTTCGGGGTCGCCACGCTGAATGTGCAATGGGTGGGAACAATAGAAAAAGAAGAGGAGTTTGAGAGTTTGAAGTTTGAAGTTGGGTCTCCGTTTAATGTTTAACGTTTAACGTGAATCTTCCTCTGCACCCTGCACTTCCCGGCCCTGAGGAAGTGGTGAGCCTGTCGAACCACGCATCGAAGGGTGCACTCGACACTTGGCCTTGGAATTTGTGCTAAATTTTACCTATCATGCGTCGCATTTTGTTGACGGTAATTATCCCTGTCATTGTTCTGGCCGCATCCCCGGCACCCGCGGACATCACCGGAAAAATCACCGGCACCTTCATGCACCCTTTCAACGAGGAAGCCCGGAAAGCCAGCGGAGGCAATTGGGGCCTGTCCGGTGAAATGGAATTTCACCTTGAGGGAGTTCCCCCTGCCATTTCCTGGGCCGCCGGTGTGGATTGGACGGACATGCTGGGGGAAAGGGCCACCTATTTCGACAGTTACGGGGACCCTTACATTCACGAACTGGATCAAAACTACGTCCGGTTCTGGTTCGGGCCCAGGCTCCGGTCCCACCTGGACGTCCCCGTCCGGCCGTACGTGGGTATCAACGCATCCTTGATCTACTACAATTACACGTCCTCCCTGTACACTTTCCCTGGTGACGAAAGGGTTATTATCGACCGGGACTGGAAGCTGGCGCTGGGCTACGGTGCGGATGCCGGGTTGGAAGTAAGAGTTGAAAAGGAGTGGTCTATCGATTTCGGGGTAAAGTTCCTGGGGACCTTCGGTGAACCCCGCCAGCTGTCCTTCGACTCGGTGACCATCCACCCTTCCTACCTGCTTTACCATCTTGGGGTGCGGTTCATCCTGGAAGAAGGGATGTAAAAACAGTTCAGAGTTCAGGGTTCAGAATTCAGAGGGAAAGGACTGAGCCGCAAGACACGGAGACACACCGACGCGGGGGGAAGATTGCAGGTTTAACGTTCAACGTTTAATGTTTAACGTGTTTTTCTTGGATCTTGGATCTTAGCTCCATTGGGCAACTTCAAACCTCAAACTTTCAAATTTCCAAACTCTCACACTTTTTTTACCCTGCTACAATAATCTCAGGGGAATACGAAACCACCGTTCTCAGCAATCATTAATACAGGAGGTTTGCCATGGACCAGTTTGTGGAAAAAGCAATGGAATGGGTCAGCTCTTCCGGAATTTCTCTCATCACCGCCCTGTTAATCCTGATCCTCGGGATCTGGGCATCGAAGATCCTCACTGGCATCACCCGCAGGGTGCTCAACAAACGGGAGGTCGAACCGACCCTCGTCAGATTCGGAATGAACATCCTTTACGCGATCCTGGTTATTTTTGTGGTGACGGCCGCCCTGAGCAAGATCGGATTCCAGACAACTTCCATTATCGCCGTTTTAGGTGCCGCCGGTCTCGCCGTCGGCCTGGCACTTCAAAGTTCCCTGTCGAACTTCGCGGCCGGCGTCATGATCCTCATTTTCCATCCCTTTCGCGTTGGAGACTTCATTGAGGGAGGCGGGACGATGGGCACCGTTGTGGAACTGGGCATCTTTACAACCCAACTCAAGACCCCGGACAACAAATCCATTTTCGTTCCCAACGGGAACCTGGCAGGCAACAACTTGACTAACTTCACACGCAACGACACCAGGCGTATGGACCTCGTGATCGGAGTCAGCTACGGAGATGATGTCCGGGAAGTCAAGAAAGTCCTCATGGAGACGATCGAAGGGGATCCGCGGGTCATAAAGGAACCCGCACCGATGGTGGCGGTGCTCGAACTGGCTGACAGCAGCGTCAACTTCGCTGTTCGTCCCTGGGTTCCAACTGCCCAGTATTGGGACATCTATTTTGACATGATGGAAAAGATCAAGCTGCGGCTGGATGAAAAGGGGATCGAGATTCCCTTCCCACAGACGGATGTGCACCTTCATCAGATCGATGTACCGGCGGCCTGAAAAAAGCAGCGTCCAAGGTCCAATGTCCAACGTCCAACCTGAAAAAGAAAAACAACTAAAAAACCTGGCCCGGCTTTGGCCGGGCCTTTCTTTTTAATCGTTTTTCCAGAGTGGTGGAACTGAATCGGGAAGAAGGAACAACTTACCTAACAGGGATTAAGGGGATCAATGGGATAAGAACCTGACATTCATCAATATTTCAGGTAATAATGAGCCCGGTTTTGGCCGGGTTTTTATTACCGCGGTGGAATTTATTTGAATTTCGAAATCCTTGTCCCGTTGTAGCTTTCAGCGAAGACGGATGAAATTTGAAATTGTATTTATGAAAAAAGGGACATTCAAAGCCGATTCTCTTTTGCTTTTTACCGCAGCCATCTGGGGGTTCGCTTTCGTAGCCCAGCGGGCGGGGATGGAGTATGTGGGCCCTTATCTTTTCAACGGCCTTAGGTTTGCCCTGGGAAGCCTCTCTCTGCTTCCTCTCATCCTTCTGGGTATGGGAAACGGAAAAGCCGGGCCGCCGTTGGCCGCGGGTACCACCCGGACCATTGTTTTCGGTTCTGTAGTTGCAGGAATCATCCTGTTTGCCGGGGCCTCTTTTCAGCAGGTGGGCATTGTCTACACCACCGCCGGAAAGGCAGGTTTTATCACCGGTCTTTATGTCATTCTTGTTCCAATCATCGGCCTGAAATGGGGTCAGAAAACTTCTATTGGAACGTGGGTTGGAGCGGTTCTGGCTGTTGTCGGACTGTATCTTTTAAGCGTTACGAGGCAGTTCACCGTCGAATGGGGAGATTTCCTCGTCTTTCTCAGCGCCTTCATGTGGGCAGCCCACGTTCTCTGGCTGAGCTGGCTTTCCCCCCGGATGAACTCTCTCGTTCTGGCCTCCATCCAGTTTGCCGTCTGTTCCCTCTTGAGCCTTCTTGTTGCCGCTCTCCGGGAACCTTTCATCGCACAGTCCATCGGGCAGGCCGCTATCCCCATCCTTTACGGAGGCCTGTGTTCCGTAGGAATCGCCTACACCCTTCAGGTGGTGGCCCAGAAGGAAGCCCATCCCGCGCACGCGTCCATTATCCTGAGTATGGAAGGGGCGTTTGCGGTCCTCGGAGGCTGGCTGATCCTGAAGGAAAGCATGGATGCCCGCGGTCTTACGGGGTGCGCCCTGATGCTCTCGGGGATGATCCTTTCCCAGGCCTGGAACTACCTGGCCCCCGGCCGGACCCGGGCCTGACCTTTTTTTCTATACCCTCTGAATCAGAGGCGTTCTCTTTGAACCCGGGGATGGAACCATGGAACCAGTAGTATTTTTGGAGAAAATCCAAACTCCGTTGAAGGCAGTGGATTTTATCGGATGAACCGTTTTTTATAGCCCACCTCTGTGATAGAATTTTGACCCATGGGCATGTTTCTTCCGCTGCCCAACGGGTGAGGGGTGATGATCATGGCCGATCATCGAAAAATGCCAGATCGAGTTATCTACGACGAGAAACCGGTCTGCGGACGGTGCGGCAATACCATCATTGGAGTTGTGTCCCGGGTCAGGGACGGGAAACCCCTTTGCCGTGACTGCATCTTCGAACTGGATCAACTCGCGCGCAAACCGGGGGGAAGGATCATTGTCGAGGAAGCCAAACCTTCCCTGGCCCCGGAGGAAAAGATCCAGAGAAGGATCCTCTGGGGCGCTCTGGCCGTGATCACCCTTATTTTTATCTTGCGCATTGCGGCTATTGCCCCTGTCTTTCAGCCGGAAAAGCCTTTGCGCAATGGCCCTTCCAATACCGACAGACTGACGGATCGCTGTATTGAAGAACTCTGGAAACTTTCGAAACAGCTCCAGGAGAATACCCTTCCGGAAAGCTTCCCTCTTTGCCCCGCGTCCGGCCGCCCGTATGTGCTTGTTCAGGAGGAGGAAGATACGGTGATCCTTTGCCCCACACCAGAGGAGCACGGGTTCGTTCGTCTCAGCGTGAGCCGCAATTCCCCTGCCCCTCTCGTCCTGTCCGGTGGTGAGCGATGAAAAAGAACAGGGGGTTCACTCTTATTGAGATCATGATCACGATGTGCATCCTGGGGATTATTACCTCTTTCATTATCCCCACCATGACCGAATCCATACAGCGGGCCCAGGCTACCACATGCATCCTGTACAGGCAGAACATCCAGACGGCTGCCGATATCTACATCAAGACCCACAACCTCATGCCCGGAGACCCTCTCCCAACCATCCCCCAACTGATAGCCGAGAACCTGTTGCCCGGAGAGGACCGCTGCCCTTCAGGAGGAATTTACGTCTGGTCGAATCCGAACTACCAGGGGCCCGGCTCACCCTTCCTCCTTTCCTGTTCGATACATTTTATGACTGTCGAGGAGGGTGGGAAATACCGCAAATAGTTGAATGAATGACCTTGGCCCCGGGTTGCATCCAGGCCTCGGGAGCATTCCAGCCAATTGCATCCTCCATGATAATTATGTAATCTCTGCCTTACGGTTCAAGATCCACCCCGCCGTTTGCCATTGGCGAATGCCCCGGGAAACATCACATCCCCTATCGGGCACTGCCGGAAGGGAATGGAAAGGAAAGCATGAAGACCGGACAAAAAGCCCCGCACACTTTCTTCATCCCCGTCATGGGGATCGGGTTCACCATCGACACCCCATTGAAAGTCGCCAGGTACGGGATATCCTCCGTTGTCTCCCTCGTGGACGACACCTTTATTGAAAGAATGCGCCGATACCACTGCGAGCAGTCCGGTGAACCTTACGAGGAGATCGCCCGGGGGGAAGAGGACGCCCGTGCCCGGCGCATCACCGCCTACCTCAACCTGCTGAATAAAATTGTTGCTGAGCAGGTCCGGAACCTGCAGTCCTCCCCCTTCGAAGCGGACAGCGAAATCACACGATACTACCGTTTTCTTCCCGAATCGCCCTTGAAAGACCTGTACAACACCATGGTGGAGACAAGCGACCCACAGAAAAAAGCCAGAATGCAGGAAACACTTCGCGCGAGCGTTGTGCCGGGCGGTATTGACGTTAACATCATGACCAAGGTCGACAAGACCAACTACCGCAAGGGAGAAGCCCTTGCACCAGAGTATTCTGACGCAAAGGCTGCCCTGCGCGGGTTTGCCAACAGCACTGTTCGTTCGTCCATCGTCTTTTCCGCCGGGTTGAACCCTTCCCTGTACTCCTATGCGGCAAATTTTAAGGACTTCTTCCCTGACAAGTCCGACTCCATGAAGAAAAAAATTACCCTCAAAGTCAGTGACTACCGTTCCGCCGAGGTTCAGGGTAAATTCCTTGCCAAACGGGGGTTGTGGGTCTCGGAATACCGCGTGGAATCGGGCCTTAATTGCGGTGGGCACGCCTTCGCCACAACCGGCCACCTCCTGGGACCGATCCTCGAGGAGTTCAGGACCAGGAGAAAAGATCTGATCGGGCAGACCTACGAGTCTTATGTCAAGGCGATCCGATCCATGGACCTTGCTGTTCCGGATGTCCCGCCGAAGGTACGCGTTACCGCGGCGGGAGGAATCGGCACAGCCGACGAGCACGAATTTCTTCTGAAATACTACAACCTCGACCGTGCCGGTTGGGGTACACCTTTCCTTCTGGTCCCGGAAGTGACCAATGTGGATGAAAAGCACCTTGAAAAGCTGTGCCAGGCCGGTCCTAATGATGTTTTCCTGAGCGCAGCCTCCCCCCTTAAGGTTTCTTTCTGGAACCTTAGGAACTCCGCCAGCGAGGAAGCCCGCAGGAAGCTCATCGATGAGGGCCGCCCTGGCAGCACCTGTCCCAGGGGACATGGGAAGATCTTCAACAAGGAGTTTACCGAGATCCCCGAATGCATCTCCGCCAGAAAATACATTCGCCAGAAGCTGGCCCAGTTGGAAGCGGAAGATCTCCCCGAGGATCAGCGCCTGCGAATAAAGGAAGATCTCCTCACGAAATCGTGCATCTGCCATGACCTCTCTGGTGGAGCCATGATCAAATACGGTCTCGACAAGGATGCCAAGCCGGCCATCTGCTGCGGTCCCGGGATCGTGAACTTTTCGAGGATCGCTTCTTTCGAGGAAATGGTGGACCACATATATGGCCGCATATCCCTTCTCGCCAGATCGGATCGACCCCACCTGTTCCTGCGGGAACTGTCCCTGTATATCGATTATCTCAAAAGGGAAGTCGAGAAGTTCACCGTCGGCCTGACTGCCAATGGCCCTAAATATTACCGGGAGTTCAAGGAAAACCTGGCGGTAAGCATGGAATATTACAAGGATCTCGCCAGGCAGTTCGTCGAGGAAAAACGTCAGGACTTTCTCGACGAGCTCAAGGAGCAGAAGGAGGCTCTCGAGAAAGTCCTCGCCTCCATGCCCCCCGAGATGCTCTCCGAGAATGGGACCTGACCCCCTGTCGTCCCTGTTTCCTCCCCGCAGTGTGATCCCCGGATGTCAAACGGACCAGAGAACCCTTTCCCAGGGTGTGGAAGCGGCAAGCCGACACAATCTTGCATCCGGCGGGGGTATTGGGAAACCGGTTCCTCCACAGGGTCCTTCACAAAAAGAGGTCAAGCATGATCAAACCGATGAAAGCGTTTCTTCTTCTGGCCGCAGCTACCCTTCTTGTTAACTGTGTGAACGTTGACATGGAAACAACCCTCCATGCTGACCGTACGGGGAAGGGTAAACTCGTTTACTCATGGGACCCTTCCAACGATATGGATCACCTGAGCATCGACGAGAATTACACCATGATCGAATCCAACCCGACCATCACGGTCACCGCCAAGCGCGAATATGATTCCGAGGGGACCCATTTTAAGGAGATCGAATGGACCTTTAAGGACATCAACAAAGTGGACCTCGAGGGACTGAGTTTTTTCTTCCGCCAGGAAGGGGACACGATGATCCTGCAAGCCCTGTTCGAGGAGGAAGATCCCGGGCCGGCCACCCGGGAGACGGGGAATGCTCCAGACTCCCCCGCCCAGGCTTCAACGCTCCTGACCACCCCAGGAGCAGTGAGCCAGGATTCCGGTCCCGCTGCATCCCTGGCTGTTCCCCCGGCGCCGGGAGCCGCTGATTCCAACCCTGGGCAGGGGACGCAGCCGGATACGGTTTCCACCGACGATGAGGAATCGCAGGAAATGGACGAGATGCTCACGGCCATGATAAGGGCGGCCCTGGACGGGTTCCGCGTAAAGTTTCAGTTCAACCTTCCCTATCCCGTCGTTGAGGCTCCGGGAGCCACGGTGAATGGCCGGATCGCTACATGGGAGATCCCCCTTAAAGAGGTCATGGACCCGAACAGCGGGGACAACTACGATCAGTTCCTCATGGTCATGAAGGCTCCCTGAGGATTTCCCATCAGGTTTATCGTACTGCAAAGCAGTTTTCCGGTTTCCCTTTTCCCGGGGTTCCGGAGTGCTGCGGCAAACTTTGCTTAACCCCCAGGAAGAATGTCCGGGCAAGGAGAATTTCCATGAAATACCGTGGACTCGGGAAAAGCGGAAAGACGGTTTCCATCCTTGGCTTTGGATGCATGCGGCTTCCCATTCTCGGAGGGGCCGAAAGCTCCGCCGACATCCTCAATCCCGAAAAGTTCATCGACGAGGAAGAGGCAACCCGGATGGTTGAATACGCCGTGGAGCACGGCATCAACTATTTCGATACCGCTTATGGGTACCATGCCGGACAGAGCGAGGTTTTCCTCGGGAGGGCGATCCGGCCCTTCAGGGATCGTGTCATGATCGCCAGCAAACTTCCGGTCTGGATGGTGACATCCGCCGATGATTTCGACAGGATCCTGGATGAGCAGTTGGCACGACTCGACACAGACCACCTCGATTTTTACCTGCTCCACGGCCTT
Source organism: uncultured bacterium (assembly GCA_965603295.1). Taxonomy (GTDB): domain Bacteria; phylum BMS3Abin14; class BMS3Abin14; order BMS3Abin14; family BMS3Abin14; genus JAFGWO01. Next base: position 13,284 of record CBFDCL010000040.1, read on the forward strand.
GGAAGGCATCACTGGCAGCCCGTCCTGGAAATGGGGGTCCTCGATTTCCTTCAGCAAATCCTCGGTGATGGAAGGGTGGATCACATCGGTTTTTCCTTCCACGACGATATCGGGATATTCAAGGAGATCGTCGACTCGGCCGATTGGGATATGTGCCAGATCCAGTACAATTTTTATGACGAAAATTACCAGGCCGGGAAGGCAGGTCTTGAATACGCGGCCTCCAGGGGGATCGGTGTTGTTTCCATGGAACCCCTGAGAGGAGGCAAGCTCGTGGACCGCATCCCGGAGGCGGTCATGGACATCTGGAATACGGCATCCGTCAGGAGGAACCCGGTCCAATGGGCGTTCCGTTGGGTTTGGGATCAGCCGCAGGTTTCCATGGCCCTTTCCGGCATGAGTTCCATGGCTCAGCTTGTGGAGAACATCGACATAGCGGGGGAAATGGATCCTGGTTCTCTTTCAGAGGGCGAGAGGGAGATGATCGCAAGGGTCCGGGAAGTCTATCGGGGCATGTTGAAGGTGGACTGCACAAACTGCGCCTACTGCCTGCCCTGCCCCAGCGGGGTCAATATCCCTAGGAACTTTTCACTGTACAACGACTTGCACATGTTCAAGGACCCCGAGATCAACGTCATGGTATACAACCACATGCTGCCTCCCGGGCAGAGAGCCTCCAATTGCATCGAGTGCAGCCGCTGTGAGAAGCTGTGCCCCCAGAAGATTCCGATCATCGAAGAACTGAAAAAGGTCCACGCAGCACTCAACAGGGAAACAAAATGAGGGGAAAGTGGAAAGGTTAAAGGAGAAAGGGAGAAAGGAAACTAGTTCAGAGTTTGAGGTTTGAGGTTTGAAGCTGCGGCAGGCTCACCTTCTGATTTCTGGCTTCTGTTTTCCCCTGCACTTTGCACTCTGCACCCTGCACTGCCTTTAGCTCAGCACCTTCTTTACATGAGCAATAGTAGCCCGCACATACTCCTCGCTCAGGCAGGGGACCGGGGATTTTATCTCAAAGATCCTTTGAGGAATCCGAAGGGCGTCAAAGGAAAACCCTTCCCTCTCCTTGAACCTGAACTTCTCCCGATGGATGGTCCTTCCCATTTCGTCCAGGGTCCCGGTGTCGAGATTGATCCCCGCCGACCGCAGGCAGGCCAGGACTATATCACGGTCGAAGATCTCCCTGGCGAAGAAGCAGACAACGAGGGAAGAAAGCACCTGGCGCCAGCTTTCCTCCTGGACAAGGGTGTCCCCGAGCTCTTCGGGGGTTAAATCCTTTTCCACCAGGATCTTCTGATCTACGCTGTAGCCCGCGTTGTCCAGGTGACTGTGCCTTGCTCCCACCAGATGTCCTACGTGCGCCGCCGGTCCCGTATGGTATCCCGGCATCTCGTTCCCCCCGAAAGCAAGCGCAAAATCCTTGCCACCGTAGACGGAGGCCGCATGTTCAACTCCCCGGGCCAGGGTGGAGAAGAACTCGTTGGGCTGATCCACGATCCTGTCCACCGCCTCGAGGTAAGCCTTCCAATCGCCCCATTTCAGGCGCACTCCGTCCGTGTCTTTTTCATTGATGACACCCTTTGCCAGCGCTTCTGTGGCCCACGAGAGCACTGGCCCGGTGCTGATCGCATCCAGACCGAGGACTTCAACCCGGTCAAGAAGGCGCAAAAGCCCTTCCGGATCACCAACTCCCAGCATTCCTCCCAGTGCGTAGATCGGCTCGTAATCGTAGGAGATCATGGAGGTCTTGTAGAAAAACGGCTCCGATTCATGGGGTTCCCTGAGGGCAGCAATGTGGATACATGCAACGGGGCAGTGGGAACACGCGAGCCGCCTTCCGAGATACTGTTCGGCGTAGGCCTCACCCGAGATTCTTTCTGCATCCTCCAAACGAACTGCCTGAAGGTTCCTCGTGGGAAAAGCCCCGAGCTTGTTTAAGGGAAGGACATTCTGAGGGGTTCCAAGGTTGTGATATTTCCCGATGGCTGGCGAGGTGGTGGCTGTCTGGAATATGTCCTTGTAAAGCTTACGGTATTCCCTGGTTTCGGCCACGGGGAGGGACCGTTTCCCGGACACCACCACCGCTTTTAATTTCTTACTGCCGAACACCGCTCCTAATCCCAGTCTTCCGAAATGGCGGTAAGTCTCGGCGGACACGCAGGAGTAGGTGACCATTTTTTCGCCTGCCCTCCCGATGCGCATGATCGTCCGCAGGCCGGGACTCGATTCCCTCTCTCTGATGATCCTTCCCACCGTAAGACTGCTGCCCATCCCCCAGAGGGTCGAAGCATCGCGGAAAAGAACCTGTTCCCCGTGGATCGCTAGGTAGACAGGGATTTCACTGGCTCCTTCGATAACAATCGCCCCGTAGCCGGCCATTCTGATCGCCACGGCACTCCTGCCCCCGCAGTGGCTTTCCCCGAGGTTCCCCGTGTGGGGGGATTTAAACATGGCAACCGTTTTAGACGCCATGGGAAAAAGCCCTGTCAAGGGGCCCACAGCCAGGATAATCGGATTGTCAGGGCCCAGGGGATCACACCCTTCCGAACACCTTTCGAGCAGAAGTTGGGTTGCCACACCGGTTCCCCCCGCGAATTGGCCGAAAAGGTCCGGCCGCTCCTGAACTCGGAAGCGCTTCCGCGTAAGGTCTACGAAAAGAACGTTGTGAAGCGGATCATTCGGAAGCATCGGCCCGGTCCTCTTTTTCAAGAAGCATGATCACCCCGTGGGGGCAATAATCCACACAGAAACCGCATTGGACACAGATCATAGGCTTGTTGGTTTCGCTGTCCCAGAACACGGCCCGCACAACACAAGCATCCACGCAGTTCCCGCACCCGATGCACCTGTCCTCGTTTAACCGGACCCCTCCTCCATCCTTCTTGACAAGGGCATTATTGGGACACGCACGGGCGCAAGGGGGACTTTCGCAGGCCCTGCAGACCACCACCACAAACCCTCGCTCCATTCCCCCGTTGGATCGAACACCGATGGAGGACTGCGCCAGACCCGGTTTATCAAGCCTCCTTGAACAGGCAAACATGCAGCATTGGCACCCCACACAGCGTTCCCCATCGATTACTGCCAATCTTTTCATCGACCATTTTCCTCCGGCTTCAGGATGGTAGTTTTGCAACTCTACCCTTGAATCGGGCACCCTGCAAGCGGGTTACTCGGGAATTCATCGGAAAAACCGCATTTTTTTGCGCTCTGAATCCGCCCCTGTTCTCTTTGCACATTTTCCGACAGGGTTTTATACTCGCCGTTAAAAGAAAATCCACTTTAAACGTTAATCCAATGCGGCTCTCGCCGCCCGGGAAAAACCATTACTCGAGTCTTTTCCAGGAAGCCTGTCACCGATGTACCCTTATTTTCGACTTCTTCGCGTGTTATCCCGAGCCCGCCTGGGTAGGCGGCTGGATTTCGATTCCGTGAGCACCCTCACCTTCCGGGCATGGCCGGGGGACATCGATGTGTTCCCCGAGATGAACAACGGCCGCCAGCTCACCGTCATGGATCTTGGCCGCTTCGATCTGGGCGTAAGGACCGGTCTTATGAGCCTGGCCCATCGCAGGAAGTGGGGGTTTGCGGTTGCTGGAGCAAGCGTGCGCTACCGGAAGCGCATCCACCTCTTCAAGCGGTTTACACTTCAAAGCCGGCTTCTGGGTCATGATGGAAGATGGTTTTACTTTTTACAGGAATACCGGTGCCGCAGCACACTTTGTTCCTCTGCCTTGATCCGTGCTGGCGTAACATCTAAAAAAGGGCTTGTGCCGACCGTGGAGGTCCTGCAGGCCATGGGTTCCGAGGATTGGAACCCTTTGCTCCCGGACTGGGTGAAGGCCTGGATCGAAGCGGATGAAATGAGGCCGGAATAAAAGTTTGGGAGTTTGAGAGTTTGAAAGTTTAATGTCTGTGATCAATGATCCGTGATCAGAAATTCGATTTCCCTGTCCTCGTGTTTACCTTTTTTTCACGTTGGACATTAGACGTTGGACGTTGGATTGCTCTCTTAAGTTTGAAGTTGCGGGGAAAACACGTTGGACGTTGGACGTTTAACGACACGGTTTGAAGTTTGAAGTTTGAAGTTGCATTCACGAAAGGAACGGAAGAGATGGTTCAGAAGCTGCTTTTGATTACTGTGGCGGGCGCCCTGGGAACCCTGTCAAGGTACAGCCTGGCGGGTTTCGTCCACAGGCTCATCGGGGCCTCATTCCCTTGGGGAACCCTCGTGGTCAACTTTACGGGGTGCTTTTTCGCAGGACTGCTGTGGACCCTTTTTGAGAACCGGTGGCCGGTCTCTGGCGAAACAAGGGTGATCGTCCTTCTGGGCTTCTTCGGTGCCTTTACCACCTTTTCAGCCTTTATCCTCGAAACCGGGCAGCTGGTGCGCTCGGCCGAGTGGCTCCATGCCGCTGCAAACGTTTTCCTGCAGATGGGCCTTGGCTTCGTGGCCCTTTTCGCAGGAATAACCCTTGCCCGGATGGCCTGAGGGAGGACCTCCCGATGAAACTGGAATCCGAATCGTTCCTGCTGCGTATCTTTGTGGGTGAAAGCGACAAGATCGACGGGAAACCCCTTCACGAGGTCATCGTGAGGGAGGCCCGGTCCCGAGGAATGGCCGGCGCCACGGTGCTTAGGGGGTTCCTCGGCTTCGGCGCTCACAGCCGGATTCACACTTCCAAGGTGCTGCGCCTCTCCGAGGATCTTCCTGTTGTAGTGGAAATCGTCGACAAAGAGGAGCGGATCAACGCGTTCCTGCCCGAACTCGACAGGATGATCACCGAGGGGCTCGTTACCCTGGAAAAGGTTCAGGTGATCGCTTACAGGCATGGGTAAACCCTGAGAA
>CBFDCL010000041.1:0-18117 GCA_965603295.1 uncultured bacterium
AACGTTCCCATCAGCCGACGGGGAAAGAGGATCTTCGCCGACAATCACGAGCTTTCAAGGGTGAGGGCGAGGAGCGTAGCCCGTTATTTAAGGGATGTCTGGGATCTGCCTTCCGACCTGTTTAACATAGAGGGCAGGGGCGCCGATGAACCGGTGGCCCCCAACGAGACCACAAGAGGACGAACCCTCAACCGCCGTGTGGAGGTCAACGTCATCACCACCACGGTTCAAAAGGTCACCGTGCTCAAGCCCATTCACGACCAGAACGTCACCGAGATCGTCATCGAGGGGCTGAGACCTGGAGCAGCCCCGGTGTATCCGGTTCCAGAACCCGACCCGGGGATGCGCGCCTTCACCGATTCCACAAAGGATCTGGCCTGGCTTGAAACGGACAACGGGACCCTCCGGTGGGTGCTGCCCGAGCCGGGGTTCCTGCCGCACATCCCGAGCCTCAAGATCGCGGTGGTGCATCCTCCCCAACAGAAGATCAGGATCCTTCTGGATGGTGAGGCGATCAATCCCCTTCATTTCGATTCGACCTCGAGGAACACCCTCGGTACGGCCGCTCTGAGCTTCTGGAGGGGGGTTGACATCCTTGAAGGGGACAACCGGTTAACGGCCGTGGCCCTTGACAGCGGGGGAAATGAAATCGGCAGGATTAAGCAGGTCGTCCACTATTCCGGTTCCCCTGTCCACATGGAGTTCCGGCCCGATCTTTCCCGTCTCGTTGCCGACGGGATACAACCCCCGGTGGTGGCGGTGCGCCTGACGGATAAGGACGGTTTTCCGGCCAGGCAGGGCATCGTAGGACAGTACTATGTCCAGTCGCCCTTCCGGACGCTCCAGCAGGCCAGGGCAGGGACCACGGAAGCCCTGGCCGACCGCAGGGGCGGCTACAGCACCTATTCCGTCAAGGGGGACGGGATCGCCTACCTAGAACTCGAACCCACGACCCAATCGGGGGAGGCGGTTCTGATGGTCCGCCTCCAGGGCGAGGACCAGGAGATCCCCGTGTGGCTCAATGCCCATCGGGAGGACTGGATCCTCGTGGGCCTGGCCGAGGGCACCGTGGGGTATCGCGTGGCGAAGGGGAACATGGAATCCCTTGAGGATTCAGGGGCCGAAGAGGATCTGTACACCGAGGGCCGGTTGGCGTTCTTCGCCCGGGGGCGCATCAAGGGCGAGTACCTGTTGACCATGTCCTACGATACCAACGGCCCCCACGGCGCGGCGGGTGAGGGACACCACGGCACCATCGATCCGGACACCTACTACACCCTTTACGGGGACACAGCCCAGCAGGACTATGAAGCCCCCACCTCGGGGAAACTCTATCTGAAGATCGAAAAGGACAGTTTTTTCGCCCTCTTCGGCGACACCCGGACCGGTATGACCGTGACCGAGCTTTCCCGGTACGACCGCGCGATCACCGGGCTAAGGGCCCAGCGAAAGGGGCAGAAGTATTCCTACAACCTGTTCGCCTCCGGGTCGGAACAGGGGTTTGTCAAGGACGAGATCCCTGGTGACGGAACCTCCGGTGTTTACCGGCTCTCCGCCGGGGATGTAGTGGTGAACTCGGAGAGCGTAACTATCGAGGTGCGGGACCGCTTCCAGAGCCACGTTGTCCTGACCGAGACCTCGATGACGAGGCATGTGGACTACAGCATCGACTACGATGAGGGGACCCTTTTCTTTAAAAGCCCGGTTCCCCAGCGCGACGCCGGTTTCAACCCCGTGCTCATCGTTGTGGATTACGAGACGCAAGACCCCGATGCCACAGGCGTCACCTACGGGGCGAGGGGCGAGGCCGTCCTGCCCGACGGCCGGTCCAGGGTGGGCCTCTCGGTTATCCATGAGGACCGCGGCCAAGGGGAAGGGGACCTGGTCGGGCTGGACGCTGAGGTGAGCCTTTCCGAAAAGGTAACGGTAAAGGCGGAGGCGGCCGCAAGCAGCAGCGACCTTTCCGGCACCGAATTCGACGGTTCGGCCTACATTCTGGAGATCGGGCACGACTCCGCGAATCTCGAGGGGAAAGCGTATATTCGCCAGCAGGATGATGAGTTCGGGCTGGGGCACCAGAAGGCGTCCGAGGGTGGAATGCGGAAGGTAGGCGCGGAAGGGATATACTATCTCACCGATTCATGGAGCCTCACGGGGGAAGTCTCCGCCCAGGAGAACCTCGAAACAGGGGAGGATCGTACGGTGGAGGAGCTGGGCGTGGTCCGTGACGCGGGTCGTCTCCAGTACTCCGCATCGGTGAGAAAAGCCACCGACACCGACGGGGGAGGGATCGAAGAGCGGTCCAGGCAGGTGACCGCCGGAGTCGACTGGAACTCCGCCGACGAGCGATGGAACCTCAGGGCCAGTCACGAACAGTCCCTGGGGGATAACGGCAACACCGCTTATCCCACGAGAACCCTTCTGGGATCCGATTACAGACTCAGCGACACCGTTTCTTTGTACGCTGAACAGGAGTTCACCGACGGTGATGAGACTTCGGTCAGCTCCTCCCGAGCGGGTTTGAAGGCCACCCCCTGGGAGGGCGGAACCGCGTCGACCACCATCGACCGCCAGCACGACGAGAACGGGGACAGGGTCTACGCCACAACCGGTTTGAACCAGACCTGGCAGGTGAGCGAGAGATGGCAGGTGAGCGCCGGCTTCGAAGGGGCCAGCGTCATCGACAAGAACACCAACGAACCGATAAACCCGGAGACAGAGCCTGTCTCAAACGAGGAGGATTATTCGGCGGTTTCCCTGGGAGCCGGGTACGGCGCCGGAAACTGGGAGGCGGACGTGAGGCTCGAGATCCGGGATGCGGACAGCAGCGACAAATGGGGGCTCGTGGCCGGGGTATTCGGGGAGCCGGTAGAAGGTGTCGGCCTGTCCACGAACTTGAAACATTTCCGCATCGAGGACAGCGGCGGTATCAGGACCACCGAAACGGATATGCGCTTAGGATTGGTCTACAGGCCCCTGGATCGTTACTGGACCTTCCTCGAAAAGCTGGAATATATCGTGGACGAGGAATCCGGATCCGCCCTGGATTACCGTACATGGAAGATGGTCAACAACTTTAACGCCAACTACAGGCCTCACGATGACCTGCAGATCTCCTTCCAGTTGGGGAGCAAGTATGTCAAGGATATCATTGACGGACAGATCTTCGACGGTTTCACACACCTGCTCGGTACTCAGGGCCGGTATGACCTGACAGGCCGCTGGGACATCGGCGCGTGGACCAGTATCCTGGCCGCCGTGGAAGCCGGGACAACGGAATACGGCCTGGGGGCTTCGCTGGGCTATGGCCTAATGGAAAACATCTGGCTCAGCTTTGGTTACAACCTCCTCGGGTTCGAGGATTCCGATTTCTCCCAGGGGGACTTCACCGCACAGGGCCCGTTTGTGAAGTTCCGGCTCAAGTTCGACCAGGAGGATCTCAAGTCGATCCTCAGATAAATCACCCGGGTTTTAAGATCGACATTCCGCAGACCGAACCACAGATTCCATGTCCGGGATTTTGGAGGATTGACACCTGATATCCTTCCATTTCGGTCTGGTCTCAATCTGGAATCTGGAATCTTTTTATCCCATGTGCCATATTAACCGCGAATCCAACCGATGAAGGGGAGATGCGTTTATGAAAAATCCATCCGGGGTGGACTCGAAGGAACTGGGCCTGGCCGCCGGTCTTGTCTTCGCCAGATATTTCCTGAAAACAGATCATCTTCATTACGGCTATTGGCCCGAAGACCTCCCCGTGGACATCACCAACCTGCGCCAGGCCCAGGACCGTTACTGCGACGTACTCCTGTCCCACATCCCCGGGGGAACACGGTCCATCCTTGACGTAGGGTGCGGTACCGGAGTCCTTTCCAGAAGACTCATCGATGAAGGGTACGAGGTCGAGAGCGTCTCCCCGAGCCCCTTTTTGACCTCCAGCGCGAAACAGATCCTCGGACAAGAGGGTCTGATCCACGAGGGCACTTTCGAGGACCTCAAGCTGGATAGGAAATTCGACCTGATCCTCTTTGCCGAGAGTTTCCAATACGTCAAACTTGACCTGGTTTTCGGGAAGTGCCGGGACCTGCTCACGGAAAGGGGACAGGTTCTCCTTTGCGATTTCTTCAAAAGGGATGACGCTACCGGTGAGAGCGGTCTCGGAGGGGGCCATCCTCTCGGGCGATTATACGGGCGTCTGGAAGAGGAAGGTTTTCACATGGTCATCGATACGGACCTGACGGCCAGAACCGCCCCAAATATGGATATGGTAGCCGACCTGCTTGAAAATTTCGGAAAACCCTTGTGGGAACTGTTCGGCTACTTCCTGAAAAGCAATTATCCCAGGGTCAGCCGTTTTGCCATGTGGCGGTACCGGAAAAAGATCCGGAAGATCGAGAGGAAGTACTTTTCGGGGCGCCGGAACGCCCGGACTTTTGCGGCGGACAAGAGCTACCGGCTGGTTCTGTGCCAGCCGGGGGAAGACAAAGGATAAATTGAGGATTGAGAATTGAGGATTGAGAATAAACACCGGTGACTGGTGACTCGTGATTGGTGACCGGAAAAACAAATTACTGATCACCGATCCCCAATTTCGGAACTTAACCTGCTGTTCCCATGGATGAATCCCCGAAGATGAACAGACCATTTCCGGACCCGCAGGGCCGTGTCTCCAGAGTGCATTACCGTGTCTGTTACGAGGACACGGATGCCGGTGGGGTGGTTTATTACGCGAATTATCTTCGATACATGGAAAGGGGCCGCAACGGGTTCCTCAGCGATCAGGGGATGTCCGTGCGTCGGTTTCAGGATCGGGGCATCCTTTTTCCCGTCGTGGAGGTGAACCTCAGGTACTTCTCTCCAGCGTTTTTGGAAGATGATCTGGTGGTGGAAACCTGGGTGGTGAAGCCGGGCCGGAGTTCTGTCCTTTTCGGGCAGAAAGTGGTCCGAAAAGGGGAACCGGATGCCCTGGTGGAGGGGATGGTGCGAGTGGCCTGCGTGGATAAGACGATGAAACCCCGCCGACTGCCGGAGGAAATAAGAAAATCGAGAATTACGGATTGAGGATTGAAAATTGGAGATCAGTGCAAGGTGCAGAGTGCAGGGTGCAGAGGAAAAAATTGTGATTAGTAATTGGAATAGGTTTAATTTTTGAAGTTGCGGTAACGGGCAACGTAAAACGTTCTACGTGAATTCCTTCCCGGGATGAGTAATCAGATTAAAGGAAAATGATGGACCAGAACGGAACCAAACTTCTTCTTTTCGGCGGTAAAGGCGGTGTCGGGAAAACAACGTGCTCGGCGGCGGTTGCCGTAAAACTGGCGTCGGAAGGGGTTAAGACCCTTCATCTCACCTCCGACATGGCCCCATCCCTTTCGGATATCTACGGAAAAAAGATCGGAGGTGTCCTTACCCCCATCACCAGCGGCCTGGACGCGATAGAGATCACCCAGGAAAAGATCGCCAGTGTCTGGAAGGAGAAGTTCGGTCCGGATTTCATCGAGATCCTGTCCCACATTCTGGACGTGGAGGGGATGCTTGAGGACGGCCGGCTGGACCTCCTTGACTACATCGGCACCGCCCCCTCCCTTCGGGAGGAGACCCTCCTGGACATGATCATGGATATGGCGGAGAAGGGGGGGTACCATCGGGTCATCTGGGACACGGCGCCTGCCGGGGAAACCCTCAAACTCCTGAACATGCCGAAGCTCATGAAACAGCATCTGAAGGCCGGCGCAAAGGTTTACGAAGCTGTGGACCGGCTCGCAGGGGTTGTGTCTCATCGAAGGACCCTCGCAACGATCATGGAGGAGTGGGTTGTCCGATCGGATGGGCTCGTGCGGTTTCTTAAGGAAAGCACCCTGTTTTTCGTCGTAGCCAACCCGGAGGCTCTCGTTGTCAACCAGGCTGAAAGGATCCTGGATTCCCTGAGGGAGGCCGGGTTCGATTTGCGGGGCGTGATCATCAACCGGATCGCGATGGAGGACGGATCGGGGTTCCTGAAGCGGATGCAGGGGAGACAAAAACCGTACGTCGAACGTTTGCTTTCGCTGTCCCAAAGCCTCCCTGTGGCCAGGGTCCCTCTTACCCTGGAAGAGATCCGCGGGCTGGCTCCCCTCTGGGCTCTGGGGGAGAAGCTCCTCGATCAGCTCAGAATCCCGGTTCCCGGGGAAGGCAGCCGGCCGTGATCCGGGAAATGCATGAGGGACCCCCTTCGGCTGAAGGCGTGCGTATCACGGTCATCGGAGGTGTTCTCAATATCCTTCTTGTATTCTTGAAACTCTTTGCAGGGGTTGCAGGGAACAGCCGTGCCCTCGTGGCCGACGCGGTCCATTCCATGTCGGACCTGGTATCGGACGCTGTTGTGATCTGGGGGTTGATCATGGGGGGGCGTCCGAGCGATGACAGCCATCATTACGGTCACGCCAAGTTCGAACTTCTTGCGGAAATGATCCTTGGCGGGATCCTCCTCCTGGCCGGCTCCGGGATCATCCTGGACTCTTTCAAAGTGATCCTTTCTGGGGTCCCGGAACCGCCTTCGGCGGCGGTGCTGCCTATCGCTGCTCTTGGGGTTGTTGTCAAGGAGGGTCTTTTCAGGGTCACCATGAACGTTTCCAGGAAGACGGAGCGGCCTTCCCTGATCGCCAACGCCTGGCACCATCGCAGCGATGCCATCACCTCGGCGGCCGTCCTCGCGGGGGCGGGGCTGGCTGTTCTCCACCCGGAACTTTCCCTTGCCGACCCTCTCATGGGGATCCTGGTGGCCTTTGTAGTCATCCGCGTGGGGATTAAGATCGGCCTGGATGCGGGCATGAGGATCATCGATACGGCTCCGTCGGCGGATTACATTAACCGGATCGAAAGAATGGTCCTGTCTGATCCGATGACAAGGAGTGTCCGAACCATGAGGATGCGGTACGTAGGGCACCTCATAGCGGTGGAAGTCCATCTTGGCCTTGACCCGGAAATGTCCGTGCGGGAGAGCCACGAGGTGGCGAGGCGAGTCAAACACGGTATCATGGAGAGGGACCGGCGCATTTTTGACGTGGTGGTACACGTTGAACCGGAGGAAAAGGTGACGTGAAACGCGCGTCACTCAAGCGTGGGTGGAAAACGGATTGAATATGATGTGAAGGCATGAGATGTCAGATTTTCTCCCGGCTCCTGGATTCTGACTCCTGAATATTCACCTCAAAATGCAAACCTCAAACCCCAACTTTCAAACTTCCAAACTTTCAAAGATTGCCAGGACCGACATGAGCTCCAGGAGGGTCATTCCGCCATCGTCCCGTCGGCCTGGCTTTCTGCCTGGCTTGAAAACACTCCTGCAAAAGAGAGAAAAGATCACGGCAACTCTCTTCCATTCTCCCTTCACCCCACGGCCAAGGAAAAAATACAACCGGGAACGGTCCAAGTCTCCGTTGATTTCCACACGATAATAATTGTGGGATATTTTACAAAAGATTGATTGGATGTGTCAAAAATATCAGTACCGTCGGTAAGGAGCTGACTCCAGTCCTGCCTGGCTGGGTGTGCAATGGTGGGCTGATTCCGAAGACCTCCATGCCTTTTTTACACTCTGGATATCGGAACGGATTATCGAGGTTAGACTGTCGGCCCTGACCGAAGGTTCAGGTCCGTTTCGTCATGCAATTTCGGAGCTCCTGGCTCTTTTCTCATAGGGCCTGTCCTGGTTCCCTCCTCACGAATCCTCTTTTTTTGGTCTGACTGTTCTATACCTCTGTACCGTTACCTTTCCAGGTTTCCCCCCCCTCAGTTTCCTCACCCACTTTCTCTCGGTTACCATGATCTCGGGGGAGGACTCGTTTCTGGCCCCGCTGCTCTCGGCGGCCAGGGCGGCGGCGTGGTAGACTACCTTTTCGGGGATTTTTCTCTTTCCCGTGAGAATCACCACGTGGGATCCGGCGTAATCCCGCGCGTGGAGCCACAGGTCGTGGGGCCCGGCGGCCTGGAAAGTTAACTTCTCGTTATCGGTCCCGCTTCTCCCCACCAGAATCGTGAACCCCTCGAAGGTGTGTTTTCTGCCGGGTCCCCTGTAGGCCCGGAAAGGGGTCCCGGTTCCTTTAGGTGGTGCCGGGGAATAACCTTCGAGAAGCCCTGAGGCGGGGGCTGGGTCTCCTTTTTCCAGGAGGGACCCGCGGGCGTTTTCGAGGGCGTAAAGGTCCCTTTCGATCTGTGCCGTGCGGGAGGGGATCTCCTCCAGGCCGCGTTTTAACCGCCTTGCCTCGTCAAACAGGCGGTCCGCATTCTGGAGGGCCGTGAGGGATGGATCCAATGTTAATGAGAGGGTTTTTTCGGGCATGTATGGGTTCGGGAGGGAGATACTTTCCACCCCGGGGCTTATAGTGGAGGCGTTGATCAGGAGGGATTCGGCCATTATTCGCACTTCCTCGTGAGAGGAACAGCGTTCCCGTTCCCGGTTGAGCTGAGCCAGGATCGATGTCAGGCGCTTTTCCATACGCCCGAGTTCCGCTGCCATTCGCCCGGTTTCATCCAACCGTGATGAAGGGTCCCCTGGTCCTGTCTCCCTCCACTCGGTTGCTGCGGCCGAAAAGGGTGTGAAAAACCGGATGGTTTCTTCACTTCCAGTAAAGATCACCGGTTGGAAGGAGGAAAGGTGGGTTCTTTCCCCTATATGATGAAGCCAGCCTTGTGCTCCATCGGAGGATTCCAGCATGGCCCGGATCGCTTCGGTGATCGCGTCCCTGCCCCCGTCGGAAGCCCAAAGAAGGGCTTGACGGGCGGTGTAAGGTGAGAGCCCCCGAACGGCCTGAAGAAGACCGGCTATTGCTTCGGAATGCTCGGATTCGGGAAGGTTCTGAGGACCGACCTCCTCCGGCGGAAGGCCCGGACGGGGTGGGGGCGGTCTCCAGATCTCTCCGGCCAGGAACGGTCTTCCGGGGCTTTTTGCCACGGGCACGGCCTTCATGGGCTGGAGGATCCTTCCCCTGTGGATGGCAGCCAGATTGCTGTGACGCCCCATGACTTCAAGGACAAGGGAAATCGGTTCCCCTGCTTTCGCGGGCCACCCGGGTTCGAAGGTGAGAAAAACGATGCGTTCCCCGGGCCCGGGCATGGAAATGGCGGTCATGACGGTCCCCCTGATCCTTGCACTGAGAAGGTCACCGAAGGGGGATGGTTCGGTTGTGGCGGGTAAGTCGCCGTCAAGGATGAAAAGGCCGGGTCTCACCGGGTCGATGGAAAGGAGAAGGCTCTCTTCCCTCTCCAGCCTGAGGATCGCTTCCCGGGACGAAACCTGCTTTGTTTCCCGAACTTTCCGGCCGGAAAAGCGGGCATTTGTCTCTGTGGCCGCAGCCTTCAGGGAAAAATAGTCCATGAAACAAGGATTAGACGAAGGGGAGGAGTAAGTCAAAGGGGAAAGGTGGTAATTGGGAAGAACAGTCCAGAGTCCAGGGTTCAGAGTGCAGAGGAATCACGTTGAACGTTTAACGTTGATCGTTGAACGTGGTTCCAAACCGCAACTCTCAAACTCTCAAACTTTCAAACTCTCAAACAGTACCCTTCAAACCCATTCCCGGCCAACAATCATCCATTCCCAAAATGTTGAGCATTTTCACCCCCAATTGCTTGACAAAAAAGGCCTCAAAAGTATAGTTTCACTAGTTGAACCGCTGGTAGGGAAAAGGTTGAAAATTTCCGTGTTGGCAATATTGCCGTTGCCAATATCGCTTCCGGGAACGGTTCCTAAATGGTCCCGAAGGAGGCTGAGATTGGAAGGACTGTCATGATCCTGGTCGCTTTTGTGATGGTGGCTTCGCCGACATTGCTTTTCGCCGCCGGACCCCACGATAACGACTGCACAGAGTGTCACAGCATCCACGATATAAAAGGGGCGTTTTCGTTCGCGGTGGCACCCAACACTTCCGAAAAGTACCTGGGAACCGATCAGAAGGTTCGGGGGACCGATGCCCTCTGCCTGGGCTGCCACAATGAGGCGGAAGGGATCATGCCCATTATGCTGGCGAAAAGTAATCCGGTGGGGACCAAGCCGAAAAAGGCGTTTGTCCCCCAGGAGGTCCTCGGCAGAGATGGGGAGCTGACCTGCGGGAGCTGCCACGATCCTCACCCCTCGAACACCAACTATAAGTACCTCAGGGTGAGCACGAACGAAGGCCGTAAAATGGGTGCTTTCTGCGCCTATTGCCACGAGGCGATGGTTGACAAAAATGCATCCTGAGACCGGCGAGGTGCGGGTCGCCCTGGGCTCCGACCACGCCGGTTTTCATTTGAAAGAGATCATCAGGGAACATCTGGAGGCAAGGAACCTGGTCCCCCTTGATCTGGGGACGAAGGGGCCCGATTCGGTGGATTACCCCGATTTTGCAAGAGAGGTGTGCGGGGCGATCCTGACGGGGAAAGTGGAAAAAGGGATCCTGCTCTGCGGCACGGGCCTCGGGATGGCCATGATGGCCAACAGGTTCCAGGGTATCCGGGCAGCCCTCTGTCACGATCATTTTACAGCATCGGCGGCAAGGCGGCACAACAATTCCAACCTTCTCGTCCTCGGTGGTCGGATCATCGGACCGGATCTGGGGAAAGAGATCGTGGATACCTGGCTTGACACCGCTTTCGAGGGCGGACGCCACGAAAGACGGGTTGCCAAGCTGGATGAATAAAGGAAAGCCGGTGATTGGTGATTCGTGGGTAGTGATTGGATACACCCCGAACAGACACCAGAATTATTGAAAACCGATAACCGTTCCGGAGGGATTTTTTGCCCAGCATCCTGAAACAGTTCGATCCCGAGGTCTACGAGGCCATTCGAGGGGAGACCGAACGGGAAGAATATCAGCTCGAGCTCATCGCTTCCGAGAATATGGTCAGCGAGGCGGTCCTGGAAGCGCAGGGGTCCGTCATGACCAACAAATACGCCGAAGGATACCCGGGGAAACGCTATTACGGCGGCTGTGCCCATGTGGATATCAGTGAGAGGCTGGCCATTGAGCGGGCCATCCAGCTCTTCGGCGCCGATTATGCCAACGTTCAGCCTCACGCGGGGGCTCAGGCCAACATGGCCGTCTATTTTGCGGTCCTCGAACCGGGCGACACCATCCTGGGCATGGATTTGTCCCACGGGGGGCACCTGACCCACGGCAGCCCGGTCAACTTCTCCGGGTTCCTCTACAATGTGGTGGCCTATGGGACCCGGGAGGATGACCAGAGGATCGACTATGACCAGGTCCGGGACCTGGCCAGGAAACACCGGCCGAAAATGATCATCGCAGGCGCCTCCGCTTACCCGAGGGTCATCGATTTCAAAATTTTCCGGGAGATCTCTGACGAGGTCCAGGCGATTTTTTTCGTGGATATGGCCCACATCGCCGGTCTCGTCGCGGCTGGGCTCCATCCCAGTCCGGTTCCCCATGCGCACATCGTGACGACCACTACCCACAAGACCCTCAGGGGTCCCAGGGGGGGCATGATCCTGAGTTGCGAGGATTGGGCCAAGAAACTGCAGAGCAGGGTTTTTCCTGGAACCCAGGGCGGTCCTCTTGAACACGTCATCGCCGCCAAGGCAGTGGCTTTTAAAGAAGCCATGACCCCGGAGTTCCGGGAATATCAGGGCCAGATCGTTAAGAATGCTGCGGTTCTGGCCCAGGAGCTGAAAAGCCAGGGTTTCCGTCTGGTTTCCGGGGGAACCGACAACCATCTGATGCTCCTGGATCTTCGGGAAAAGGACTATACGGGGAAAGATTCCGAGGAAGCGCTGGATAAGGCGGGGATTACCGTCAACAAGAATACGGTGCCTTTCGAGACGAGGAGTCCTTTCATTACCAGCGGAGTGCGGATCGGGACTCCCGCCATTACGACGCGCGGGATGGCGGAGCCCGAAATGGCGCAGATCGCACGGTGGATTGCGGAGGTTCTCAGGCACAGGGACGACGATTCAACCCTGGCCCGTGTTAAGGGACAGGTCCGGGAGTTGTGCGGCCGGTTTCCCTTCTACGCCCACCGTCTCCAGGACGAGGGGTAAGTGGGAGGGGCGGCAGCCCGGCCCAGCTGGGACGAGTATTTCATGGAGATCACCAGGCTGGTCTCCTCCAGATCCACATGCCTACGCAGGCAGGTGGGTGCGGTCTTTGTCAAAGAAAAGAACATCCTGGCCACGGGGTACAACGGTGCCCCTTCCCGGGTGGCCCACTGTTCGGAGGCCGGGTGTCTCAGGGAACAGATGAAGATCCCCTCCGGGGAGAGACACGAGATCTGCCGGGGCCTCCACGCTGAGCAGAACGGCATCATCCAGGCTGCACGGCACGGGATCAACCTTTCCGGGTCCACGGTATATATTACCGACAGCCCGTGTATTATCTGCGCCAAGATGCTGATCAATGTTGAGGTTGAAAGGGTGGTTTGCGGGCGTGGATACCCGGACCGGCTGTCCGTTGAGATTCTGGAGGAGGCAGGGCTCGGGTTGGAATTCTACGGGGGCAAAGGAAAATGAAGTGCCCTTTTTGCAGCGATTTTGACAACAAAGTCGTGGATTCACGCCTCTCCGGGGAGAGCGACGTGATCAGGCGTAGACGGGAGTGCCTGGGGTGTGGGCGGAGGTTCACCACCTACGAACGCGTGGAGGACATCCTCCCAATGGTTATCAAGAAAGACGGCAGGCGCGAACCGTTTGACCGGAACAAGATTCTTTCCGGGATTCAGACAGCCTGCCAGAAACGCCCGGTTTCCGTCGCCGTAATGGAAGAGGTCGTCGACCGGATCGAGAAGGCCCTTCAGGAAAAAGGTGACAAGGAGATCAAGAGCAGCACGGTGGGTGAAACCGTTATGCAGGAGCTTCACGACCTGGACGAGGTGGCATACGTCCGGTTTGCTTCGGTATACAGATCCTTCAGGGACATCAACGAATTCATGGATGAACTCAAGGATCTGCTCAATGAGGAGGAGAGCCGCCGCTTCAGTGACGAAAAGACACGGCGGTAACTGGAAACGATTGACTGAGCACGGAACATTGTCACCCCTGATGGGAAAATTCCCGGGAGGGCAGTGTTCGAGAGAGGGAGCGCCATGACCGATCGATTCCGGGGAGGGATCCACCCGGAGGACAACAAACACACCAGGAACGAGGCCATCAGGAGCTTGGAGTTTCCGGACCGGCTGATCATCAGCCTCTCCCAGCACATCGGGGCACCGGCACGCGCCGTTGTGTCGGCTGGGGATCGGGTTCTGAAATACCAGACCGTGGCCGAACCGGGGGGATTTGTTTCGACTGCCATGCACGCGCCCACTTCGGGTACCGTCAAGGCCGTTGAACCTTCCCCGCACCCAACGGGCAGCTTTGTCCCGGCAGTCGTCATCGAACCTGACGGCAAGGACGAGCCCATGGACCTGACGGACCGTTCGGACCCCGAATTGAAACGTGGACCCGAGGCCTGGAAGGAGATGGTCCGGGACGCCGGGATCGTAGGCATGGGTGGGGCTGCATTCCCGACCCATGTCAAACTGAGCCCCCCGGAGGAAAAACCTATCGACGTCGTCATAGCCAACGGGATCGAATGCGAACCGTTTCTGACGTCCGATCACCGGGTTATGCTCGAGAGTCCGAAGGAGATCATCGAAGGCATCCTTCTGGCTATGGAGATCGTGGGATGCAAGAAAGGCATCATCGGTATCGAAGCTAACAAACCCGATGCGATCCAGGTCATGCGGGAGGCGGGACTGCCCGATGGGGTGACCGTGGAGGTGCTGCCTCTGATGTATCCCCAGGGGGCGGAGAAGCAGTTGATCTATGCTTTGACAAAGAGGGAAGTTCCCACCGGAGGGCTTCCGATGGACATCGGCGTCGTCGTCCAGAATGTCGGGACCCTCGCGGCTATCAATGCGGCGGTCAGGACCGGCCGACCCTTTGTGGACAGGGTGGTGACCCTTGGGGGTTCCATGCCTAAGGGGCCGGGCAACTATCTCCTTCCGATAGGAACACCCCTTTCCCACTTTGTTGAAGCGACCGGAGGCCTCACCGGGCCTGCGGCCCGCATCATCAGCGGGGGGCCGATGATGGGTGCTGCTTTGGCTGGTCTTGAGAGTCCCATCACCAAGGGAACCAGCGGGATCCTTGTATTCGGCCCGGGGGAGATCAGACCGTTGAAGCAGAGAGCCTGCGTCCGCTGCGGAAACTGTGTCAGTGTCTGCCCAGCGTCCCTGATGCCCCACACGCTCAGCAACATCGTTGAATATCAGCTGTTCGATAAGTTGAGGGAGTTCTCCGTTACCGATTGTATCGAATGCGGCTGCTGTTCCTTCATATGTCCTGCTGACCGGAACATCGTCCATTTCATCCGGCAGGGCAAAGCACACCTTTGGGCAACGGAGGGGGACTAAACATGGATATCGTTCTTGCACCTTCGCCCCATTTCCGCTCACGGATGACCATCGAGAGCGCCATGTACGGGGTGATCCTGGCATTGCTTCCCGGGATCGCCGTCGGCGTCTATTTTTTCGGCCCAAACGCACTTCGGGTCCTGTTCCTCTCCGTCCTCGGCTGCCTGTTTTTCGAGGGGCTCGCCCTGAAAATGAGGGGTATGGACCTGTCGCCGTTGAAGGACGGAAGCGCTCTTCTGACTGGTCTCCTTCTTGCCATGAACGTCCCTTCCATCCTTCCGAGCTGGATGGTCCTGATCGGGGCCGCCGTGGCGATCGGGCTTGGCAAACAGGTCTATGGCGGTCTTGGGTACAACCCGTTTAACCCGGCGCTTGTGGCACGGATCTTCCTGCTCATCAGTTACCCGGTGGCCATGACCAGTTGGCCGGCACCCAAACCGTTCTCCTTTTACCTGGATGCGGTCACCAAGGCGACTCCCCTTGGGGACATGAAGACCACCGTGATGATGACCGGCAAGATCGGCGAATCGGTGGATGTCGGGTTCCTCAACCCTTTCATCGGCAATGTTGGAGGAAGCCTCGGTGAGATCTCCGCAATCGCCCTTCTGATCGGCGGGATTTACATGCTGGTCAGGAAGATCATCACCTGGCACATCCCGGTGAGTTTCCTCGGAACCGTATTCATCCTGACAGGTATCGCCTGGCTTCTGAACCCCGCCAAATATGCGACCCCCACTTTTCACCTGGTGTCCGGAGGGCTCATGCTCGGTGCGTTATTCATGGCTACGGATTACGTCACCAGCCCCGTTACGGCAAAGGGCATGATCCTCTTTGGCATCGGCTGCGGCGTTATTACCGTTTCCATCAGGCTCTTCGGCGGGTACCCCGAGGGTGTGGCGTTCGCCATCCTCCTCATGAACGGGGCCACCCCGATCATCGACCGCTATACGCGCCCCAGGGTCTTCGGCTACCCGACGCGGAAGGGGGTAAAGGCATGACTTCCACGTGGAAACTTGTGATCGTCCTGGCCAGCATCTGCTTTGCTTCGAGCCTGGCTCTTTCTTCGGTATTCGATATTACCAAGGAGCCCATTGCCTACCAGAAAAAACTGGAAGTGATCCGTTCCTTAGAGGCGGTTCTTCCCGGTCTCGAGGTTGATCCTGATTCCAATTTTCTTGAGATGACGAGGGAAGATGAAGAAGGGGAACCGGTCCGTGTCTATCGTTCTGTTTCGGAGGATACCGTGGCGGGAGCAGCTTTCCAGGTGATCGCTCCGGACGGCTTCAGCGGCAACATTTACATCATGATGGGAGTCCTGCCCGAGGGGAAACTGGGTGGCATCGTTATCCTGAGCCATGCCGAAACGCCCGGACTGGGCAGCCCCATCGAGAAAGAGGATTGGAAAGGTCAGTTCAAAGGGCGCTCCCTTGAGGACACTAACTTCAAGGTCAAAAAGGACGGGGGAGATATTGACCAGATGACCGGAGCAACCATCTCACCTCGGGCCGTCTCCGGGGCGGTTGAGAGAGGCTTGAAATGGTTTGGCCAGAATAGGGACGAGATCCTCGCCCCGGGAGAGGGAACGTCATGAACACTTACGGGCAAGAGTTTACAAAAGCATTCTGGAGTGAGAACCCCGTCCTGAGGATGGCGCTCGGGCTTTGTCCCGCCCTCGCGGTGACAACATCTGCCGTGAACGGGATCGCCATGGGGTTAGCGACGACCTTCGTTCTCGTCTGTTCCAGTACGGTGGTTTCCAGCCTCAGATCGATCATCCCAAGCAAGGTGCGGATCCCCTCGTTCATCATCATTATCGCATCTTTCGTCACCATTGTTGACCTTACCATGAACGCCTGGGCCCATGGGGTGCATAAGACCCTCGGACTGTTCATCCCCCTCATCGTCGTCAACTGCCTTATCCTCGGGAGGTCCGAGGCTTTTGCTTCCCGCAACCCGATCCTCAGGTCCGTTGTGGATGCCGCCGGGATGGGGGTTGCTTTCACCGTGACACTGGGCGCACTCGGAGGTATCAGGGAAATTCTTGGCGGGGGCGCGCTTTTCGGGTACCCGATCTTAGGGGCCAACTATGCCGATATGCTGGTGATGGTTCTGCCTCCGGGCGCTTTTCTCGCTATCGGTGTTATGCTCGGAGCCTTTAACAGCCTGGACCGGCGATAGCAAAGTCCAGGGTCCAGGGTCTGGAAAGATTCTCAAAGAAGAAAGAACTTACGGCCTGTTGTTTTTTTGCAACAGGCCGTGTTGTTTACGCAACACATCTCCGGACTTTATCTTTTCGTTTCATGGGTTTCTCTGGGGCCTGCCTTTTAACCTGTTGAAAAAAAAGCAAAATTATTATTTTGAGTTCGAGGGTCCTTTGGTACAGGTCTTGCTATTACAACTGGGATATGGAGAATTACATTCAGCAGAAAACCCTTGGCGGGACCATCGAATTTTCCGGGATCGCCCTGCACACCGGGCAGGAATCCTCCGTACGCCTTTTCCCGGGAGAGCCTGATTCGGGTTACCGGTTCAGGGTGTCCGATATGCCAGGTTCCCCGGAGGTCGAAGCCAGCGTCCACAATATCAGGGATACGCTTCTTGCCACCAGCCTTGGATTCAACGGTGCCTCCATTAAAACCGTTGAGCACCTTCTCTCAGCCCTTGCCGGTTCCGGGGTGGACAATGCCCTTATTGAGGTCTCCGGGGGAGAGGTCCCTATCCTGGATGGCAGTGCTGCGCCTTTCGTGAGGGGCATTGAGATGGTGGGGCTCACCGAGCAGGGGGTTCCCAAAAAAATGCTCCGGATCCTGGGTCGGATTGAAGCTCATGAAAACGGGGCGCATGCTGTTCTCGAGCCAGCCGGGAGTTTTCGCGTCTCCTTCACCATCGATTTCGATCATCCTCTTGTCAGCCGGCAGGAGGTGGATTTCGATTATTCGCCTGAAGCCTTCGGACGTGAGATCGCTTTCGCGAGAACCTTCGGTTTTCTCAAGGATGTCCAGATGATGGTGGACCAGGGGCTTGCCCTCGGCGGATCCCTTGAAAATGCTGTTGTCGTTGGGGAAGACAGGATTCTGAACCCGGGGGGACTTCGTTCTCCCGATGAGTTTGTCCGGCACAAGATCCTTGATTCCATTGGTGACCTTTCCCTTCTGGGTATCCCCATCATCGGCGGCTACAGGGGTTTCAAGGCTGGCCACCGGATCAACCGACTTCTCATGCAGGAAGTTCTGGCCAGACCGGAAATGTGGGATCTGGTTCACGTATTGGACAACGATGGGGAAGACCAGTTCCGTGAGATCGATCCCATCGATGCTCAGCCCATTGCCTACGGTCTGTAACAGTTACAAACTTCATTTCCAGAAGCGGGCCCGCGGAGCCCGCTTTTTTTTGTAAAATCCCCGGTTAATAGACAGGTTCCTCCAGGGAAAAAGTACCCGTATGGGGAAACGCGGGTCCTGAAAAAGCGGCGTATTTTCCCGCAAAGGTAGCTGAGGGACGCAAGGGAAACCGGGATCCAGTGGGAAAAGTCAAACAAGAAAAATGTCTGCTGTTGCTGTTCATCCCTGTACTTAGAATGCAGATCCAATACAAAAATACAGGGATCAGAGGGATCAAAACCACCTGATCTTTGTCTGGCGCTTCGTTCCTCCGCGCACTCTGCGGTTATTAGTTCCGTTTGTTTGAGGAACCGGGTTTTTACCCCGGATCAGCGTCTTTCCCTGTGTACTCGGCCTGCCCTGAGCCTGT
>CBFDCL010000042.1:0-17545 GCA_965603295.1 uncultured bacterium
CATGGAAACAGGGCTGAGGACGTCCGAGAAACTCTCGGCCATCGGGAGAATGGCCGCGAGCATTGCCCACGAGGTGCGTAATCCGCTGGCTTCCATGAGCGGGTCGATCCAGGTCCTGAAAAATGGGCTCGACCTCGAGGACGAGGACCACCACCTGATGAATATCGTCCTCAAGGAGACCGAAAGGCTTAACGACCTTGTCAGCAACTTCCTCGATTATGCTCGGCCCCCTGCCCCGACGTTCGAGGATGTGGACTTAAGGGATGTCATCAGGGAAACCATCGAGCTTCTCGAACCCGCCATGGAGGAAAAGGATATCGACCTGAAAACTGAACTGCCGGATGAGAAAGTGATCCTTTCCATCGACGTGTCGCAGGTACGCCAGGTTGTCATGAACCTCATCCGGAACTCGGTGGAAGCCCTGGGGGCTCGAGGGAAGATCACTGTCTCACTGAAAAGGGAGCGGACCCCGAAAGGGGATGCCACTCTCCTTTCTGTTTCCGATGACGGGGACGGGATCCCGGATGAGATCCTTCCCGAGATCTTCGAACCGTTCAAGACCACAAAGGAAAGCGGCACCGGTCTGGGGCTTGCCATCGTGTATCAGTTGGTGCAGATTCACAAGGGGACCATCGACGCATACTCGGAAGCCGGCAAAGGGACCACAATGACCATCAGGCTTGCCCCATGGAGGACGTCGTGAAGAAGGGGAACAAAGGGCACATCCTCGTTGTTGATGACGAGCGCTCCATGCGAGAGATGCTGGAGATCTTTCTTGGCCGGGAAGGGTACGAGGTGGCCGGCTGCGCCTCCGCTGCCGATGCCATGACGGTCATGGAAAAGGGACCCCCTTTTGATCTCGTCATCTCCGACATCAACATGCCGGGGCTGACGGGGCTGGATCTGCTGCGGCAGATCCATGAGGCCTCCCCTGATATTCCGGTGATTATGATCACCGCCTACGGTTCACCGGATTCAGCCGTCGAGGCCATGAAACTCGGCGCGGTGGATTACATCACCAAACCGTTCAGGATAGAGGAGGTCAAGGCGCGCATATCCGCGGCCGTGGAACGCAGGAAACTGGCCGAGGAGAACGTTCAGCTCCACCGGCTTCTCAAGGAGCAGTTCAGCTTCGAGAACGTTGTTGGCAAGAGCGCGGGGATGCGGAAGGTGTTCGATGTCATCCGGAGGGTTGGGCCCATGGACAGCACCGTGGTGATCACCGGGGAGAGCGGAACGGGGAAGGAAGTCATTGCCCGGGCCCTCCACCATCACGGCGGCGAAAGGAAGGGCCCCTTCGTCTCCGTCAACTGCGGGGCCCTCGTGGAGACCCTGCTGGAGAGTGAACTGTTCGGACACAGGAAAGGGGCTTTCACAGGGGCCGACTCCGACAGGCAGGGGCTTTTCGAAACGGCGGAAGGGGGTACTCTCTTCCTGGACGAGATCACGGAGACGTCCGGGGCCCTTCAGGTCAAGCTTCTTCGGGCCATTCAGGAGCGGGAAGTCGTCCCGGTGGGAGGCTCTGCCCCTGTCCACGTAAAGGTCAGGATCGTCGTGGCTACCAATCGGGATCTTGGGCAGGAGGTTCAGTCCGGCCGTTTCCGGGAAGATCTTTTCTACCGCCTTAACGTCATCCACATCGAGGTCCCACCACTCCGTGAGCGGCGGGAGGATATCGCACTGCTCGTGGATCATTTCCTCGGAAGGCTGGCGGAGCGGCAGAGCAGGACCCTTTCCTCGGTGTCTCCCGAGGCCATGAGGTTTCTCATGGATTACGGGTACCCGGGCAATGTCCGGGAGTTGGAAAACATCGTGGAGCGGGCGGTGGCTCTTTCGGAAGCCGACGTCCTGACGCCGGACCTGCTGCCGGAAACCGTCCTGAGAAGCCCGGCCCCACCTCCGCTCTCTGATCCCGCCTTCCGGGAAGGCGGGACACTCGATACCCTGGTGGATGCCTATGAGAAAAACCTCATTGAGGATGCGCTGCAGCGTGCAGGAGGGAACCGGACGAAAGCAGCGGCGCTCCTCGGTGTCACCTTCCGATCCTTCCGCTACCGGTTGAAGAAATACGGAATCACCGAGGATGAGCCGTAAGAGGGCACTGTGCTGACAATTTCTGTCACAATAGTGAGCCGGGCATTTTGCCCGGTTTTTCATGATGGGAAAAGTTTTTCAATATTATCAATGTGTTAGATAGAGAATTTTCCCTGCGGAAGGTTTTTCCCATCTTGGCATGGCCTTTGCTCAATAAAGGGAAAATAAAACATTAACCGGCCAAACCATTGAACATGGAGGGAAAGAAAATGCTGAGCAAAATGAGAAATCAGAAAGGTTTCACCCTGATCGAGCTGATGATCGTTGTCGCGATCATCGGTATCCTCGCGGCTATCGCCATTCCCAACTTCCTTAACCTCAAGGACAAGGCCCTGTTTGGCACCGCCAAAGCCAACGTGGACGTGCTCCGGTCGGTGCTGGCTTCCTATGCCGCCGACTCGGACACGAACAAGTACCCGGTTGGCACCATTGATTTTGACGACATCAGCGACCTGCTTCCCCAGGCCAACTTGCCTGCCCTGGAAGTGGAGGCCAAGTGGGTCGCAGGTTCCTTCACCTACACCAGCGGCGATGGGACCACTTTCCAGATCCGTGCGCAGGCGACCGACAGGTCCAGCGACACCATCTACGGGACTCCGTCCGGGATTACGCCTAACACCTATCCGCACTAACAGTTGAATACAGGTCACACGACAGTGTGTTTTCTGGGAAACGGCGGCTAAAACCGCCGTTTCCTTTTTTCAACGGAGGCAGGGATGAAAGACCCCAGGAGAATTGCATCCGTCCTTTTTCTTTCGGTGATTGTTCTCAGACCCCACCTGTCGGGTGCCACCTATCCCTTTGCCCAAGGGCTTCTGATTATCCCCCTGCTCGTCGGCCTCGGCCTGATGTTCCTTTCGCGGCCGGAGCCCGTGTGCCGGGGAAAAGAGGATGCGGTCCTGATGGCCCTGCCCTGGCTGGCGTGCGCATGGTCTCTCCTCAGCCTGGCCTGGACGGCCGATCCCGGGCAGGGTGCCCGCGAAACCGCCTCCCTTGCTTTGAACGTGTCGGCTTTTACGATGGTGTGCCTGCTGGGAAGGGATCCCAAGCGCCTGGAAAGGGGGACCATCTGGATTCTCGGCCTCGTGGTGGTTCCGGTCCTCGCTTCAGCCTTTTATCAGCGGATTTTCGGCCTTGCCCGGATCCGTCAGGTGCTAAACGATATGGTCGCCTCCGGTGAGAACGTGTCCGGTCTCGTGGGGGCTATCTCCCACGGAAGGGTCTTTGCCGGCTACCTGAACCCCAACATGCTGGCCGGTTTCCTGGCCATCGTTATTCCACTGACCCTCGATCTCGGGTTGGCATCCGAATCCCGGCGCAGCAAGGCCCTCCTTTACGCTCTTACGGCGGGCGAGGGCGCAGCCCTCTTCCTTACCGGTTCCCTGGGAGGGACCCTGGTTGCCGTCCTGGCTGGATCGGCCGTCTTCCTCACGAGGAGGGGCCTTCGGCGGATCGAGCTTGCCTGGATTGGAACCGCAACCCTGATCCTGATCGGGGGACTGCTCCTATTCCGGGGGATCGACACGTTCCTCGGTTCGGAAAGCTCTTTCGTCCAGCGCGGTGGATACATGGCTGCCGGGGTTCGCATGGCCCTGTCCCATCCCCTCGCGGGCTGGGGTTCCGGGTCGTCGCCGGGAGCCCTTATGACGTTCGTTGGTGAAGGGGTTCGCCCGGTAGCCGATCCCCATAACTTCCCCATCCGGATCTGGATGGAACTGGGTGTTCCGGGGCTCTTGCTCCTGGGCGGTTTTCTGACCATCCTTGCCAGAAAGGCCATCGGTCCTGTTTTTAATGGTGGTTTCCAGGCGTCCCCCCCGGGATACAACGGGTACCTCTTCGGCAGCGCGGCGTTCCTCCTCCACAGCCTTATGGACATGGACTTTTTTGTCCCCGAGACAGCCCTCTTCGGGTGGTGTGCCATGGGCGCGCTTCTCGCGGCAGCCCTGCAGCGTCCGGGGACGGGGCCGGTGGGGGAAGACCGCACCGGGTTCTGGCGGGTTCTGGGTGGGCTGGCCCTTGCCGCGGTTCTGCCGTCCCTTGTTTTCCTCCAGGGGGAATCGCTGGCATTCCGGGGTCTCAAGGCGGTCCAATCCGGGGATTTTAACGGGGCGGCGGTCCTTTACAGGAACGCGGGTGGCCTTCTTCCCTTCAGCGGCCGCTTTGCCCTAGAAGAGGGCCGGGCCAGGTTCACCGCCGGCGATCCAGCCGGCGCTCTTGACCTTTTCCGGAAAGCCGACCGCCTTATGACAGCCAGCCCCTATCCTCCCTGGGAGATTGGCCGGGCTGCTCAGGCGGACGCTGATTGGGAAACCTCCCTCGCTCCTCTCGAGAGGGCCCGGTCCCGCTACCCCACGTCGCCCCGAATCCTCATCGATCTCGCGAGATCCCACCTGAACCTCGGGGACGTGGAGTCGGCCCGAAAAGCCCTCGGGGAGGCAGAGAGGCTGTCGGTTTTCGATCCCGAGGCAGGAAACGTTGCCCGGATGATCCTTGACAGGATCAAGCCGTGAAGCGGATCGCGGGCAGAACCGATGCCCGGGGCCTGCTCCTCTCGGGGATGATCCTCCTGATCCCTTTCCTGAGCTGGGGGCGGGTGCCCTGGCTCACGGGGGTGTTTGGCCTGCTGGTGGCCATGGTCATGCTGATGTGGATCAGGGGCAGGCTGCGGAGGGGAGGGATATCCATACCTTTCACCGAACTCTGGATCCCCTTTGCCGTCATCTTCTGCCTGTCGGCATTGCATATTCCGTTTTCGCCGGTCCCTTACAGCAGCCTCCTGTTCACGGTCCACCTCTCCCTGGCCGGGATCTTTTACATCCTGCTCCTAGAAAGCCCGCCGCCGAATCCCGGTGATGTGGTTCTGATCTGGGTTTTTATCCTGGTCGCGTGGATCGCTGCTCAGGTGTTTGCGGGCAGCCCCGCGGTTCCGTCGGGTCCCTTCCTCAACCCCAACTACCTCGCCACCGTGCTGCTGACCTGTCTGGGATGGACCCTCGGTTCCCTGATCCCGGGGAAACTCCCTGGGCGCCGGACAGCCCTTCTCCTCGCCGCGGCCCTGGCTTCCACAGCCGGGCTGGCAATCATCGGATCGAGGTCGGCCGGTCTTGGCATCCTGGGCCTCTGGGGTCTTTACCTTCTCACGGGAAAGGGCCGCCTCAAATTCGCGGCCGTCATTGTAATCGCGCTGGTTTTCCTTCTCCCCACCACCCTGAAGCACAGGGTCACCGACCAGCAGAAAAGGGATCCCCACGCTTTTTCCAGGATCCTGATATGGAAAGCCTCCCTCGAAATGGGCCTGGATCATCCTTTCCTGGGGGTGGGGCCCAACCTCTACTATGAGAACGCGCCCCGGTACGCTTTTCCGACCCAGAGCTTGCCCGTAAAGTACGGCCGGATCGCACGCAAACCACACAATGAATACCTGAGGAGTTGGGCCGAAGGAGGTATCCTCGGAGTCTCAGGGGTCATCCTCTTCCTGCTCATGACCTCCCGTCTCATGCTCGGTGCCTGGCGCCGGGGAAGTGCCGGACCTGTCCTGGCGGTGGGTGTGATTCTGTTCCAGGCCCTGTTCCACGACTTAAACGAGGTGTTTGCCCTGACTGCTCTGGGCGCCTGGTGGCTGGCACAGATTTCGGCGGACAGCGTTGAAAAGGCAGAGATCAGCAGCCGCCGAGGGAGGGCGTTCGTCATCTGTTCAGGTGTCGTGATCCTCCTGTTCTCCCTGTGGCTCAACCTGGACGTGTCTTCGAGGGTCTGGTGGATCAAGGGACAGCAGTTGATGAACACGGACGGTGCGGCGGCGTCCCGGGTTCTGGCAAGGGCCCATGCCGTCAATCCCCTTCTGCCGGGCGTGGCCAGGGATCTGGCCCAGACCCGTCTCGCGGAGTACAGGAACACGCGCTCTTCCCGGGATCTTAACCTTGCGTCAAAGAGTATCCGCACCGCCCGCCGGCTCAACCTCCTGGACACGGTACCTTTGAGGCTTGAGGCTGATCTGCACCTTGCACAGGCCGGGAACGAACCGGAAAAAGCCCGCGATCACCTTCAGGCTGCATCGAGGCTGCTCGTAGAATCCCTTGCTTTCGAACCGTTCAACGCCCAGATAATGCTGAGGCTTTCACTCGTCTACCGGGACCTGGGGCAATATTCAAGAGCACTGACCATAGTGGATGGGGCTCTGGAAAAAGAGCCCAATTACCTGGATGCCCACCGGGCCAGGATCTTTTTCCTGGAAAAACTGGACCCGGTTAAAGTCGAGGATGCTCGGGAGGAATTTGCCCGGGCCCGGGAAAGGGTCAAAGGTTATTATTCCCGGAGCGTTTTTGAGGGAATGATCATTAGATGACCTGACTGTGCGCAGGTGCCATGAAAGGTTCAGGCGCTATGGGGGGAGCTTTTTCGGCATGACAACGAAGGGAATAACGCGGAGTCTTTCTCTGGAAGGAGCACTCTGCCGGTTGCCGCCCTGGGCCGGGGAAGGGGTGGTGGTCTTCGCTCTCTTTGCCTTTGCCCTGGTCGTGAGGCAGGTCGTCTATGTTGCCTTTTTTACCGACAGCATCTCCTACCTGGGGTTCGCCAGGAATATCCTGGACGGCAGGCACCACGGCATCGGCATCACTTCATCCCGGTTCCTTTACCCTCCTCTTTACCCGCACCTTGTGGCCCTCCTGTCCGGTGGCAACCCCGATCCGCTTCACCTTGCCGAGATCGGCCGTCGCGTTTCGGTCTTCGCGGGGGCTCTGACCGTTGTCCCGGTCTACGTTCTGACCCGCCGGATGTTCGGATACCGGGCTGCCCTTATCGCGGGTCTCCTTGTGACCCTTACACCGGAATTCCTCTATTACTCGGGAGCCGTCCTGACCGAGTCCGCCGCAACCCTTTTCATAGCCGTGGGCCTGCTCCTTCTCTGGGAGAGCGGGAGCAATGGGTACACCCGGCCGGTCCTGCCGGTTGTCCTCGGCGCCGTTCTCGGTCTGGCCTTCCTCACCCGCCATGCCTCCATCGGTTTTCTTTTCCTTTCCATCGTCTGGATCGTGGTGGGAAGAAGGAGGTCGAACGATGAACGGAACCGGAAGGGGCTCACCAGGCGCTTTATCCCTGTGATCCTTGTCCTGGCGGGGTTCACCGCCGCTGTCTCCCCCCAGGTCCTCTACCTGCGTTCGGAGACCGGAATCTGGACGCTTACCGGTAATTTCCTAACTGATCCATCCAAAGCCTGGCAGTACGCCGGTGCCGATCAAAGGTATACGGAGTACGCCGAGCTGGGGGCGTCTCTTTCCCCTGACGGGCGGCATTTTGCCTTCGAGGATAACCCCCCAACGAAGCCCTCGGACATGGTCCGAACCCTTTGGCGACGCCCTCTAGGATTTCTCAAGAGCTACTTTCGAACTGTCTTCGGTGGCTATCTTCCGGACACCCGGCCCCTGCCTTATCCGGGCATCGTCCTTGGCCTTTCCCTTCTGGGGACCGTGTTGCTTCTTGCCAGGGCAAAATTTCGTGAGATGGGGTTCCTGGTTCTCGTATTCGGGGGGTTCTACCTGTTCCTGGCGCTGTTTCACAACATTCGGGACCGGTATATGTTCCCGGTCTTTCCGGTCCTCCTTATCCTGGCCGGAGCCGGGGTTTCCCTCCTGATCGACATGATCACATCAGAAAGTAATGCGGCCTGCCCCCTCTGGCGCCGGAAACCGGTCCTCCTCGGAGGACTGGTCCTGCTGATCTTCGGCGGTCTGCTTCCGTCAGGGATCGGTTTGGTCAGCGATGTGAACTCGGGATATAACATCGGTTACTACCGTGCCATGGGGGAGGAGCTGTCGGGAAAGATCGAGGAAGGAAGCCTGGTCTTCGACAGAATGCCCCATCGCGCCTATTTTGCCGGCAGCGAAGCGGTCCGTGTCCCCTACGCCCCTGTGGACGACGTCGTCCGTTTCGGTCGGCACAGGGGGGTTCGGTACTGGATCGTGTCGTCGGATTATGTGCCGGCCCTCAGGCCCCAGTTCGACAGGCTGCTTCGCGACCCTGGGCCGTACAAGGAGGATCTCAGGCCTTTAGAGGTATACGGGGAAGGGGATCAGCGGACAATACTCTTCGAGATCATCCCCAAAGATCCTGACGGGTAGCGGGCTTTTCCTGGCAGATCGCCCGCCTGACAATGTATCCGGATGATGGCCTTGCCGGGTGAGGGAGTTTTACACCTCAACGGTGGAGGAGCATCCGTCCCAACCGATTTTCCACAGCAGCCCCAAGGGAGCGGGGGTTGAAAAGCAGGCGGCGCACCTTGTAAAAGGGCCGCCTCACCATGCGGTCCCAGCGGTTCCGGTCTCGTCCCAAATAGTCGCGGAAAGCTTCGTCGACCTCGTTTCCCCGCCAGCGGGCGACTTCCCCGGAACCGGTGAGCCCCCCGGCGTGGACCCGGAACGCCGATAGGAAATCGGGGATCCGTTGAAAACGGGCCCCCGTACGATACATCCGGTATGTCATATCGTAATCCATGGCGTACCGGAACAGTTTGAGCCCCCCTATCTTTCTGAAAAGATCGGTGCGCCAGAGTGCCGATTGCTGATGAACGATGATGTTGATCTCGAACAGAAAATCGTCGATGTCAAAATCGGTCGTGTACAGCCTCTTGAGAACGCGATCCCTCCCGTCAACCTCAACCTGGTTCCCGAAGACGAGATCGGCCTCCGGGTTTCTCCCGAAGGCGTTTGCCATCGCATGCAGGGCTCCTGGAAGAAGCATGTCATCGGAGTTGATCCACATCATGTAAATCCCGGTGGCGTGACTGGCGCCGATGTTGATGGCATCGCTCTGGCCGTCGTCGGGACCCGTCTGCCAGTGGTGGAACCGGTTTTGAAAACGGTGGAGGATCTCAATGCTGCCGTCGGTGGAGCCGCCATCCACGACGATGTGCTCCAGGTTCGGGTATCCCTGGTTGTGAACGGAGAGGATGGTGCGTTCGAGGAACGGGGCCTGGTTGAAGGAGGGGGTGACGATCGTGATCCTCGGCCACGCGGGATCGGCCTCCGGGGGAGTCCCCGGATCGAACAGGGGAGACCGGATGAACTCCCGTATCCGTTGAGTGGTTTTTCGGCTGGATGGTAGAAAAGCCATGGGTTTTCAGCTTTCAGCGGTCTGGTAATGTTCTCCCAAAAAGGGACCACAACTTGGCACTTTACACTTTTCACTTTCCGATATGTTGTTTATACTATGAAAAATCTTCATAGCTGGATTCTTCCACGTGATTCAACCATGATTTTTATCCCTGATTCCCTTCGCTTCAGGGATCGATGGAGAAGTATAAGGGAAACCTGCAATACGGGTCAACGTGAGAGAGGTAATGGGAGAGAACGGTCGCATCGGGATTTTGCATCTCATCAGCGGCCTCGGAACGGGCGGTGCCGAGAGAATGCTCCTGTGGACCGCGCGTCACTTTGACCGGGAGTCCTTCGACATCCTGGTCGTAAGCCTCATGTCCGGCGGTTCTCTGGTATCACAAATCCAGGCCGAGGGGGTCCGGGTTGTGGAGATGGATCAAAGGAAAGGAAGACTCTCCCCGGTGGCTTTTTACAGGCTGGTCAGACTGGCGAGAACCTTTTCACCCTCCATCATCCAGGGGCACCTGTTTCATTCCAACGTGCTCTCGAGGTTCGTTTCCCTCCTTGTACCGGGAGCCCTTTCCGTCAGCACGAGACATAATGAAAAGGATTCTGTCTTTCGAAGGGTTCTTTATGCAATGACAGGGTTCGTTTGCGCCGGCACCATTGTTTTCTCCGATTCGGTCCTCCGTCACGTATCCAGGGACACTTTTTCGGGTGGGTCGGTCCGGCTGGTGCCCTACGGCATCGATCCGGAGACTCCCATTCGGAATAGGGATGAAGTCAGGAAAACCCTGGGTCTTGGTTCTGACACTTTTGTCTGGATCGCTGTTGGGCGTCTGAAAAAGCAGAAGGGGTTTGATCTGCTCATCGAAGCTTTCTCACACCTCACAGACAGAGGGTTAGGGGGGACCGTCCTTCTGGTTGCCGGTGACGGTGAGGAGAAAGAGGCTCTCGAGGACCAGGCCAACCGCCGGGGAGATGGGAACATGGTCAGGTTCCTCGGCGAGCGAGACGATGTCGTCGACCTGCTTGGGGCATCGGATGCCTTTGTGCTCCCATCGCGTTGGGAGGGTGGCCCGCTGGTTGTTCTGGAAGCCATGGCCTCAGGCTTACCGGTTGTGGCAACACGTGTGGGTGATGTCAGGCATATGGTCGCCGATGGTAAAGCCGGAATCATCGTGCCTCCGGAGAATGTCAGGGAACTCTCGGCAGCCATGGAAAAGATCACGAAACTTGGTCATCGGGCGCGACTTTGGGGAGCACAGGGAAAGGAAAAGATTCAGGCTTCCCACCATTTCGTCCAGACCCAGAAAAGGATGGAGGATGTATACCGTGACCTGGCCGGTTTTTCCCATGAGTGAGGTTTCACTAATATGACACCCGTTCCTTTTGTCCTGAGTTTTTCGGTCGCATTCGGGGTGTCCCTGGCTCTGACACCCTGGGTGGCTAAAACGGCACGCACCATCGGCATGGTGGATCATCCCGACGGGGCCCTCAAGAAACATGACCAGCCAGTCGCCTACCTGGGGGGCCTTGCGGTATTCGTGGCCTTCCTGATCGGTTTTTCACCCTTTTATGAACTGAACAGCCAGGTATTGGCGATCATGCTTGGCGGCACGCTCGTAGTCCTCCTCGGTTTCCTGGACGATCTCGGCAACCTGCGCCCTGCGACCAAGTTCCTCGGGCAGGTCCTGGCGGTGGTCATCGTCATGAAGGCCGGTGTCACCATCCAGATCGTGTTTCTGCCCCCGGTGATCGCCTATCCCCTGTCCTTTCTGTGGCTCATCGGCATGACCAACGCTTTTAACATCATCGATATCATGGACGGCCTGTCCACGGGGGTAGCCGTCATCGCGTGTCTTTTCCTGACCATCGTCGCCCTGTCCTCGGGCCAGATGGGTGTGGCCCAGATGACCCTGGCCCTGATGGGTGCCCTGGCTGGCTTTCTCCGTTACAACCACTATCCCGCGAGCATCTACCTCGGTGATGCCGGGAGCCTGTTTATCGGTTTCATGCTCGGTGCGCTTGGGATGGTGGGGATTTACGCGAGGAACAACCCGGTTGCGGTTCTGGCGCCCGTCCTCATCCTGGGAGTGCCCATCTTCGACACTCTTTTCGTCATGACCGTTCGCTGGATGAGGGGACACAGCCCCTTCAGGGGAAGCCCCGACCATTTCGCCCTCCGGCTGAGAAAGTGGAAACTGACCGTAAGGCAGACCGTCGGGCTGAGTTACCTGGCTTCCCTCATCCTCGGGTCCTCTGCCCTCGTCATGGTATACGGCACGGAGAGGACGGCCCTCGCAGTGCTTCTGGTTGTCAGCACAAGCCTCCTGCTGTCGACCCTCTGGCTAAAAAGTATCAATATGGACTTATAGGAGCCTGCTCAAGGATCACGAGAGCCGGTCCGAAGGCGGGAAAATCGGGTGAGCCCAGACACGGAAAAACAGCAGGAAGGCAAGGATTCCCGGAGCGTGAAGACCGCCCGGGTCCTGACGGCTGTCGTGATCATCGCTGTACCCGCGGCTCTTTTAATAGGACGGGATGTGATCCCCCCCGTTCGGTTCCTTCTCTGGCATTTTGTTTCCCTGGCTTGGTTCTGTGTGATCCTGGCGGCGGCCTGGGGACAGGGAAGGGCGCTGGCCGGGGTCTTCGTCCGGGAGGGGAGCAACCCCTCTCCATTCCCGTCCACGGTTCTCGCCCTCGGGTTGGGGCTTGGCCTGTTCTCTCTGGAAACGCTCCTTCTCGGCGCCGCAGGTTACCTGACAACACCATCCCTCACTCTCCTGGTCCTCATGGTCTTCCTGTTCACCGCGGCGGGCGCCCGCCGCGGTTGGCCGGAGATCAGGAATGAGTACCGGGCCACCCGCCGGTTTCCCGCCGGTTCAGGTCTTCCCCTTTCCCTGACGGGCCTTGGGATCCTTGTAAGCTGGCCTTTTGTCCTTGTCCCCACGAGGGCTTTCGACGCTCTGAGCTACCACCTGGAAATACCCCTCCGCTACCTCCAGGCCGGGCGTGTTCTAGACATCCCGGAAAACCTTTATTCCTACACGCCCCAGTTAAACCACATGCTTTACGGGCTGGCGCTGGGACTGAGCGGTGCGGACCTGGCCGGCCTGATCAACCACCTTTTTTTCGTCCTGACAATGGCCGTTCTGTGGCTGGGTTTCCGCGAACTTTTTGGCCCCTCGGGGGGAGCCTGGGCGGCAGCCCTGGCGGCCCTTTCCCCTCTCATGCTGCTGGAGGCGGCGAACCCCGGGGTCGATTGGGCGGCGGCCTTCTACACCCTTGCGGCACTGTCCATCCTCACCGCCCGGGCGGATGACCGCGGAATGGTTCTTCTCGCCGGTGTCCTTGCCGGCATGGCCGCCGGGTGCCGCCACCAGCCCCTGGCATTCGCCATCGTCCTTCCCCTGGCGGCGGGCCTGCTGGATGATCTGATGTCAAAGCGCCGGGGGCGGATCCGGAACTGGGCCCTTTTCGCCGGTGTTGCCGTCCTTGTGGCATCCCCCTGGTACCTCAGGAACTGGATCTTTACCGGGGACCCCCTTTTCCCCCTTCTGGCCAACCTGGCGGGAAAGACCGGGGCCGGAGCCGGTTTCGTAGCCGGGGTGGTGGGACCGAAGTCCATTGCCCTTCTCTGGCAGTGGGCGGTGCTGCCTTTCAGGATGGTTTTTGATCCCCTTTCCTACAGTATGACCGCCACTGTGGGCGTTCAGTATCTGGTCCTTTTGCCCCTCCTGGGGCTAAGGGGACGGAACATCACCCGCAGCCGGTTCCTGCTTCTCTGGCTTTTCCTGGCCTTTCTGGCCTGGTACCTGAACTTCCAGACCGCGCGTTACGCCATGCCGATCATCATGGTAGCGGGACTTTGGCTGGGTGCCGCCCTGGCCGCTGCTGCGGGAAAGCGGACCGGGCTGACCCCGGTCCTGAAAATCACTGTGGCGGCTGCGCTCCTGGTAAACGCCGGAGTGTTCATCGGCCTCCAGGACTACACCAACCGGAGCGTCGGGGCCTCCCTGGGGACCCGATCGTCGTTCACCTACCTTATGGAGACGTACGAGCCGTACCCTGCCATCGACTATTTGAACCGCCTTGATCCCCCGCCGGGAAAGGTCCTGTTCGTAGGGGAAATGAGGGGGTTTTACTCCCGGTTTTCCCGGGAGGTGGCATCCCATAACGCCCCTAACCGCCTCCTGGAATGGATCAAAAGGGGTCTGCCTCACGGGGCGGTGATCCAGGAACTGTCGGGGGCGGGGTTCACCCACCTCCTGGTCAACCGTTCCGAGTGGCAAAGGATGGCCTACCGGAACCTCAATGCGCCCTCCTGGGTGCTGTCGCCCGAACAGCAGGCGCGGTTGGGCGATTTCCTGAATACGAGCACCGAGCGTGTGTTTTCCAGCGGCCGGGTCACGGTGTACAGCCTTTGTCCGGAGAAAAACGAGGGGGGGAACCGATGACAGGGGGGGGCCTCTCCATGGGGAGGGAGCGGATGCTCCTCCTCGCCGTTGCGGCCGCCGCTTTCCTTGTGGTAACGGGGCCGGGATCTCCGGCGCGGGGTGGCTCCTGATACAGAACGTCAGAGCCCTTTTGTGGGGCGCGGTTCTCGTTGCCGCCGCCTACCTTCAGGGATCCGTTTTTATCCGCCTCGCTACCCCGTCCCAGTCCGAGAGTGGAGACGGGATAACCCCTGTACTGGCCACGGGCCTCGGTCTCGGAGTCCTGTCCCTCGAAGGGCTGGCCCTGGGTCTGGCGGGGTGGTTCAATCGGCCTGCCCTGACGGTCCTTGTCCTGTTCGTGGCGGCGGCAAGCTGGGCGGCGGCGAGGCGCCTGAAGATCCCTCTGCGGGGAGTACCCCTCCCAACGGCAACCGGGGCCTTAATGCCCCTTGGCCTCACGGGCCTGGCGATTTTTTTCAGCCTCATGTTCTCCCTTGTCCCCCCAGTCTATTTCGATGCCATGTCCTACCACCTTGAGCTTCCTTCCCGGTACCTCCTGGAGGGGAGGATCTTTCATGTCTCGGAGAACCTCTATTCCGGATACCCCCAGATCGTCGAGGTGCTCTATGGGATAGGGCTCGCCCTGTCCGGGGCCCAGACTGCCGGTGTCATCTCCCTGATCGGATTCCTCCTGGTGCTGGGGACGGAAGAATTTCGGCGAGGAGACGGCCTCCTGGGCAACAGTGCTGGTCTCTTTCACACCGCCGATCATGACGCTGACCGGTTTTTTCCACAACGACTGGTATCTGACCTTTTTTACCCTGTCCGCCGTTTTCGTCCTGGCTGAGGGGGCCGACCGCCCCCGATCCATGGTGCTCGCCGGGGTCCTCGCCGGACTGGCCTCGGGGACCAAGTATACCGGCCTGGGCTTCGCCGTGGGGATCCCTCTCCTGGCAGGTGCGATCTGCGGCCTGGGGGGCCGGGGCCGCGGGGCCGGAAAACGGTGGGCCGTGTTTGCCGGAGTTGCTCTCGTCACCGCATGTCCCTGGTATCTGAAAAACCTGTTCTTCACCGGCGACCCCCTGTTCCCTCTCATAAGCGGAATGAAAGGGGAGATCCAGGGGCTATCGACCCTGGCCGCCGACGCCTATTTCAAGGGGGTCAGGGTGAGTGATCTCTGGCGGTGGATACTCCTGCCCTACCAGTCGGTGTTCCGGTTCTGGGAACTCCAGCTGCCCCTTTCCCCGGGTTTCATCCCACTGGTCCTCCTGCCGACCCTCCCGGTCCTGCGGCGGCACCGGGCCGTAACCCCCTTTCTCCTCATCTGGACCGGAGTCTCCCTGCTCGTCTGGTACTTCACCTTCCGGGCGGGGAGGTTCGCCCTCCCCATGGCTGTCTTGACTCTGGTATGGTTTGCGGCGGCCTTCCGGGAGTCTGTCAGGGCCGCCCCCCGAACCGGCCCGGTTCTGACAGTGGTGGTGACGTTTCTCGTCTTTTTGAACCTTGCCAATTATCTCGGGTTCCAGGCTAACTATGCGGATGTTCTCAACGGTGCCTTCGGCAAAGTCCCGAGGGAGGTCTACCTGGAACGCACATACGCCCCTTACAGGGCCATCGATTACCTGAACCACCTTGATCCCCCTCCGAAAAAGGTCCTGTTCCTGGGGGAGATGAAAGGTTTTTATTCCCGGTTCCCGAGGGAAGTTGCCACCTTCGATGTTCCCAACCGTCTGATCCGGTTGGTTCAGGAGGGGCAAGGACCCGATTCCGCGGCCGATTCCCTTACGGCACTGGGGTTTTCCCATGTCCTTCTCAACCGGGCTGAATTTACGCGGCTGGCCGCCAAATCCTCCCTCCTGCGCCTGTCGCCGGAAAAGAAAAACGTCCTGGAAAACTTCCTTCGGAAAAGGACCCGGACCGTTTTTCCGGGTGACCCGATCGCTGTTCTGGAGATCATCCGATGAGCCGGGAACGGGCGGTCATCCTCGGTGCGGGCCTGGCTGGTCTTTCCGCGGGCCGGGCTCTGGCTGAGGCCGGGGCGGATTACGTGATTCTTGAAGGAGGATCACGGCCGGGGGGGTTGTGCAGGACCGAAACGGCGGGAGGGTTCACTTTCGATTACACGGGACATCTTCTGCATTTGAAGGAGGGCCGGAGCCGGGATCTGATCCTGGGTCTGGTTGGGAAACAGCTCCAGGAGCATACTCGGAGAGCCTCCATCTACGTAAAGAACACTTTTGTCCCTTACCCTATCCAGGCCCACTTCGGGGCTCTTCCGGAGGCCCTGGCCCAAGGGTGCCTGGAGGATCTCGTGAATGTGGCCGGTGGGGACCCCCCGTCCGGGACAGCGTTCCCCGCATGGGCAAGGGGCCAGTTTGGTGACACCCTCGCCCGAATCTTCATGATCCCCTATAACCGGAAGTTGTACGTCCATCCCCTGGAGGAGATGGAACCCTCCTGGACCTCCTGGTCGGTTCCCAGGCCCACGGTTCAGGAGATTACGGCGGCCGCGGCAGGGGGGAAGATTCCGGTCTATGGGTACAACGCCACGTTCCTGTATCCTCGCCGAGGCGGGATCGATATTCTTCCCGCCGCGCTGGCCGCGGGCCAGGAGGGGTGTCTCAGAACCGGTTCGGAAGTGGTGGACGTGGATACTTCCGGGAGAAGGGTTCGGATGAAGAACGGGGAAGACATTTCCTATCACACCCTCATCAGCACCATGCCCCTTCCGGATTTCCTGAGAATCTCGGGCCCCCTGCCTGACCGGGCGGCGGGTTTTGCGGACCGGCTTCGGCACAGCTCGGTCCTGGGGGTTTGCATCGGGCTGGATGGCCC
The DNA here is from genome assembly GCA_965603295.1 of uncultured bacterium. Classification (GTDB taxonomy): domain Bacteria; phylum BMS3Abin14; class BMS3Abin14; order BMS3Abin14; family BMS3Abin14; genus JAFGWO01. The sequence continues at coordinate 16,463 of CBFDCL010000042.1, forward strand.
GGTGCTTCGGGATGACCACTGGATCTACTTCCCCGATGGGGATGTGCCGTTCTACAGGATCGGTTTCCCATCCAATTTTTCCAGGGGTGTGGCCCCCCCGGGGTGTGGCTCCCTCTACGCGGAAGCGGCCTTTGGCCCCGGCTCGCCCCCGGACCCCAATGCGGTGGCCAAAGCCGCCATGGGCTCCCTCAGGGATCTGGGAATTATCGATCCGTCAACCGGTGTGCGGACACGCCTGAATCTCACAATCCCATGCGCCTATGTGTTCCATGACAGGTTCAGGGCCCAGGGCCTGGATCCACTCCTCGCTTCCTTGCGGGAGACGGGCATCATCTCCGTGGGCAGGTATGGGGCATGGGAATACTCCGGGATGCAGGAGGCGGTGGACTGGGGCCTTAACGCGGCCAGGGAGACCTTATCTTGAACCGCGTCACCGTAATTCACGCCATCACGAAACTGGAGTTCGGGGGAGCGCAGCAAAACACCCTGTACACCGTCGCCAACCTCGATCGCAGGCGGTTCAATCCGGTGCTTATCACCGGTCCTCAGGGGTACCTCATGGAGGAGGCCCGCAACCTGGGCATTGACATGAGAATATCTCCCAGCCTGGAACGCCCCATCCGTCCCTGTACGGACGCTCGCTCCTATCTGGAAATGGTGCGTCTCATGCGGTCTTTCACGGGCGGTCGGACCATCGTGCACACTCACAGTTCCAAGGCCGGGATCCTGGGCCGGTGGGCGGCCAGCAGGGCCAGGATCCCGGTGATCGTGCACTCCATTCACGGTTTCGGTTTTACCCCGGGTCAGGCTCCGATGAAAAGATGGCTCTACCGGGGTGCCGAGAGGGCGACTTCCAGGATCACGGACCATTTTATCGCCGTTTCCAACAGTAACCGGGAAGACGGGATCCGGTACGGTCTCTTCGAGATCGAAAGGTGCACCGTCATCCGGTCGGGTTTCGACCTCGATCGGTTCCGGGGGGCCGGCCATGCCGACGAGGAACTCGCCCGGGATCCGGGCATCGGACCCGGAACCCCTCTGGTCCTCATGGTTGCCTGTCTGAAACCACAGAAGGCCCCCCTT
>CBFDCL010000043.1:0-17537 GCA_965603295.1 uncultured bacterium
TTGGGCGTTAGGCTTTGGGCTGGCTATACAATTTCCAGATTCGCGTATTTCGCCACCAGCTTTTTCTTTCCGCCCCTGGGAAAATAGACAGTGATGCGCGCGTCCGGGCCGTGGCCTTCGACGTGCATGACCTGCCCCTGGCCGAACATGGGGTGCCTGACCTGCATCCCGGGCTGGAGGAAGTCCTCCCCCTCCATAGGCTCCGGAACGAAGGTGAAGTCCCCGATAGCCACTTTCCCCGTTTCCGGTCCCGGCTCCGGTGGCTGATAACCTCCCACACCGGGGATGGGGAACGCGGTTTCCTCGTGCATCCGGACGTTGTCTGGCGACAGCTCCAGGAAGAACCTGCTTGGAAAGGTGCTGTCATATTGCCCGAACAGGCGCCGCCGCCTGGCCATGGTAAGAAAAAGCCTCTCCTTTGCCCGTGTCATGCCTACGTAACAAAGCCGTCTTTCCTCCTCCATTTCGGCCGGTTCTCCCTGGGCCCTGTAATGGGGCAGGAGATCCTCTTCGACCCCGGCGATAAATGCGACGGGAAACTCGAGGCCTTTCGCAGTGTGAAGGGTCATGAGGGTAACCGAGGAGTCTTCCTCCTGCCAGTTATCGATGTCCGATACCAGGGACACCTGGTCCAGGAATGCAGCCAGGGTTTCCACACCTCCCGCTGAGCTCCCGGCTGAGTCGTCGAGAAAATCCGCAACCACCGCGAGAAATTCGTGCAGGTTTTCCACCCTGGCCCGTGATTCGTCGGTTCCTTCGTCCCTCAGGGCCCGCAGGTAGCCGGTCTCCTCGAGAACTGCCACTACCAGTTCGTCGAGGCCGCTGTGGACCATCTTTTCCCGAAGGCCCGTTACGGTTTCCAGAAATCGCTCGGCCGACAGAAAGGCTTTCCCACTGATGGCCTGTTTTTCCAGAACGCTCCTCGATGCTTCTTCCGGGGACAAACCCCCGGCTCCGGCCTGCCTTATCTTCTCGATGGAGATTTTTCCGATCCCGCGCGGGGGAGAATTGATGACCCTTTCAAAGCTTCCCCAATCCGCAGGGTTCAGGAGAAGACGGAGGTAGGAAATGATGTCCCTGATCTCCTTCCTGTCGTAAAAACGGACTCCGCCGACAATGACATGAGGGATGTTCATCCTCCGAAAGGATTCCTCGATGGCCCGGGACTGAGCGTTGATCCGGTAAAAGACAGCGAAATCGTCGTGTTTCAGGGATTCTTGCCGCATGAGGTTATGGATGGTTGCGGCGATAAAATCTCCCTCGTCACGTTCATCCAGGGCGGCAAAAGCGGTCACTTTCTGGCCGGTGGGCCGGACCGCCAGAAGCTCTTTTTCCTTCCTGCCCGTGTTGTGCCTGATGAGGCAGGAGGCAGCCCCGAGAATATGGCCCGTTGACCGATAGTTCTCCCCGAGGGTGACCACCAGGGCTTCCGGGAAATCTTTCTCGAAATCCAGGATGTTGGTGATGTCGGCTCCTCTCCACCGGTAGATGCTCTGGTCATCATCCCCCACAACGCACAGGTTCCGGTGTCTGGATGAGAGGTTCCGGATGATCTGGTACTGGGCGTGGTTTGTATCCTGGTATTCATCTACCAGAATGTACCTGAGCAGATCCTGGTAGGACTCCCGGATGTCGGAGTGTTCCTCGAAAAGCCTCCAGGTGAAGAAAAGCAGGTCATCGAAATCCAGAGCTTCGGAACGCCTCAACCTTTCGTCGTAAAGCCTGTAGGCTTGCACGATCTTTTCGAAAAGGGGGTCCCTCCGGATCTCCCCCTGTTCCTCCATCAGGTCGGGTTCGACGAGGGCGTTTTTCGCGCGGCTGATAAGATAGGAGACCCTGCGGGGCGGCAGGATCTTCTGATCCACATTCATCTCCGTCAGGACTTCCTTGATCAACCGGGATGTGTCGTTCTCGTCGAAGATGGAAAAATGTCGGCTGATCCCGAGCTTTTCGACGTGCTGCCTGAGGATCCTCACACAGGCGGAATGAAAGGTGGAGATCCACACGGCCTTGCCGTCCCTTCCGGCGAGCGCGACCACCCGCTCCCTCATCTCCCCGGCCGCTTTGTTGGTAAAGGTGACGGCCAGGATGGCGTAAGGGGGGACTTTGCGCTCCTGGAGGAGGTAGGCGATGCGGTAGGTGATGACGCGTGTCTTTCCGCTCCCCGCCCCGGCCAGAACCAGAAGAGGGCCCTCAGTTCGGGTCACCGCTTCCGTCTGATTGGGATTGAGGCTCTCGAGGGGAAAGGCAGCTTTACCCTGTTTTTTCATACCGGAAGATCGCCTTTTTATAGGCAGAGATGATGTCCCGGCGGGTCAGGATTCCCAGGATCCTGCGTGGATCCTTCGGGTCCAGAACGACGAGATGCTCCACATTTCGGTAGGCCAGTTTGCCGAGGGCATCCTTGAGACTGTCCGAAGGGGCGATTGTGATGACGTTGTGCATGTTGGCGACGTCCTTCGCCACGATGAGGTCTTCCAGTTCCGGTTCGAACACGTGCTCACGCACGTCCTGGAAAGACAGGATCCCAACCAGGTGGTCATCGTTATCCACCACCGGGAAACTGGAATATTTGCTCTTGGTGATGTGCCTGACGATCTCCCCGAACCGCATCCCCTGGGGGATCCTTTCCACGTCGAAAGTCATGGCGTCCTTCACCTTCAGTTCCTGGAGAAGGGTGGCCTCCACCCCGGCTTTGACGTTGATGCCTTTTTTGTGGAGCTTGAGGGTATCGATGGAGTGCGGGAAAATGCCGCGAATGGTCAGGTTGCTCACGATGCAGGCCACCATAATGGGCAGGATAATATGGTAGTCTCCCGTGATTTCGAAAAGGAGCAGGATGCTCGTCAAGGGTGCGTGGCAGGCGGCTCCGCACAGGGCCCCCATCCCCACCAGGGCGTAGGCCCCTTTGGTCGCGGTTATCGCGGGAAAGAGAGTATGGACGACGCTTCCGAAAGTGCCCCCCACCATGGCTCCGATATAGAGGGTGGGAGCGAAGACCCCCCCCGATCCTCCCGAGCCGAGGGTCAGGGATGTGGCGATGATCTTTAAAAATATCAGTACAAACATGAGCCCGAACGCCATGTTGCCCATCAGGGCTGTCCCCATGGGACCGTAGCCGTTCCCGAAGATCTGGGGGAAAGCGAGGCCGATGAACCCCAGGATCAACCCCCCGAGTGCCGGTTTGAGCCAGGGATGGATTTTCACCTTCCCATTAAAGAAAGTTTCAAACCGATCCTGGGTCAGGATGAACAGAAGGGCCGTCAGACCGGTCAGGATGCCCAGAACGATGTAAAGGCCGATCTCCATGGGGTTGACCAACTGGTAGTAGGGAACATCGAAGGCGTGAATGTTGCCGTGGATGTACCTCCCCACGGTGGTGGCGACCACCGAGGACATGATCACCGGGCTGAAAGCCGCTGCGTGCCATTCACCGAGAATGATCTCCAGGGCGAAAAGGGTGCCCGCGAGAGGAGCGTTGAAGGTGGCTGCGATGCCCCCCGCGGCACCGGCCCCGAGCAGGGTCCTCGTGTTGTTGGTGGACAGTTTGAAGACCTGGGCCGTGTAGGACCCCACCGCGCTGCCGATCTGGGCGATAGGCCCTTCCCTCCCGGCGGAGCCCCCGGAACCGATGCAGATGGCGGATGTGAAGAGCCTGATGAAAATGGTTCGCATCTTCAGGATGCCACCCCGCATGATCACCGATTCCATGACCTCGGGGACCCCCTGACCCTTGGCTTCGCCAGGGAACAGGCTGCCGATGGGTCCTGCCACGAGTCCGCCGATGGCAGGAAGAAGGGGAATCAGGAGGACCTTCAGGTCCCCGGGGGTATACCCCGTAAACACCCCTCCCCATGGGATCCAGAATATCTCGCGGAACAGGGCAATCAGTTCGATAAAGCCCACGGCCCCGAGGCCGCTGAACAGCCCGATGACGATGGCCAGCATCAGAAGAATGGTGTCTTCGCTCCGGAGAGTGTTCATCAGGGCGTCGTGCGGCGTCCGGATGATCATCTTCATTTTTTGTTTCATGAGGCCCCTATTCCACGGTTACGCTCTTGGCCAGGTTCCTCGGTTGATCAACATCCGTTCCCTTGAGGACAGCCACGTGATAAGCGAAGAGTTGGAGTGGTATCGTGCTCAGAATGGGGGTGAGCATCGGGTCAGTCTGGGGGATGCGGATCAGGTGGTCCGCTTTTTCCTGTAGCTGAGGGTCATCGTGATCGGCCACCGCGATAACGATCCCTCCCCTTGCCTTAACTTCCTCGATGTTGGAAAGGACCTTCTCGTAAACGCTGTCCTTCGTCGCCAGGAACAGGACGGGCATGGTTTCGTCAATAAGGGCGATGGGGCCGTGCTTCATCTCTCCCGCCGGGTACCCTTCGGCGTGGATGTAGCTGATCTCCTTGAGTTTTAAAGCTCCTTCCAGGGCGATGGGGAAGTGGATCCCCCTCCCCAGATAGAGGAAATCGGGGTGCTGATAATAAAGACCGGCTAACTCCTCGATGGCCCCGCTGCCGCTCAGGATTTTCTCAACCTGGTGGGGCAGGGCTAGAAGGGAGTCCATGAGCCCCATGGCCTTTTGCTGGTCAAGGGTGCCGCGGCGCCTCCCAAGAAATATGGAAAGAAGGAGAAGGCAGACGATCTGGGTTGTGAACGCCTTGGTGGACGCGACCCCGATCTCCGGCCCGGCGTGGGTATAAAGAACAGCGTCCGACTCCCTGGTGATCATGCTGCCCACAACGTTGCAGATGGATAGTACCGTGGCTTTTTTCTCACGGCACTCCCGGATGGCGGCCAGGGTGTCGGCTGTTTCACCGGACTGGCTGATCGCAACGGCCAGGGTGTTCTTGCCGATGACCGGATCACGGTAGCGGAATTCGGACCCGTAATCGACCTGCGTGGGGATCTTCGCCAGCCCCTCCAGGAGGAACTGGCCTACCAGTCCGGCATGCCAGGATGTGCCGCACGCGATAAGGGTGCACCGGTCCACATCCTGGATGAAAGCATCCTCCAGGTGGATATCGTCCAGAGTAATGCGCCCGTTATCCTCGGAGTATCGCCCTCTCAACGTGTCGGCCAGGGCCTCGGGCTGTTCGTGGATCTCTTTCAGCATGAAATGCTTATAGCCGCCCTTTTCGGCGCCGATGGGGTCCCAGGGGACGAGAATGGGCTCCCGCTCGATTTCCCGGCCCTCCAGGTCGGTGATGCGGATTCCCTCGGCGAAGAGGGTTATCACGTCGCCATCATCGAGGTAGAGAAAACGCCGAGTATGATGCAGGACCGCGGGGATATCGGAAGCGACGAACATCTCCCCCTCACCAAAACCGACGACCATCGGGGGACCGCTGCGGGCCGCGACGAGCCTGTCCGGACAATCCGCATGGACGACGACAAGAGCGTAAACTCCGACGACTTCTTTAAGAGCCTTTCGGACAGCCTCTTCGAGGTCACCCTGGAAGTGTTCCTCAACGAGGTGGGCGATAACTTCGGTATCGGTTTCCGAGGCCATGGTGTGGCCTTTAGAAACAAGGCCCTGGCGGATGGTCCTGTAGTTTTCGACGATGCCGTTGTGAACAACCACCAGGCGTCCCGTGCAGTCGCGGTGAGGGTGGGCGTTTTCCTCGCTGGGTTTGCCATGTGTGGCCCAGCGCGTGTGACCTGCTCCCAGATGTCCCCAGAGAGGGTTTTTCCGGACAACTTCACCCAGATCGTGGATTTTTCCGGCACTTCGGCGAAGGGCGATCTCCCCATCCCGGACCACAGCCACTCCCGCGGAATCGTAACCCCGGTACTCCAGCCGGCGGAGCCCCTCGAGAAGCACATCGGCAGCTTCCTGTTTCCCGATATAACCGACGATCCCGCACATCAGCTTCTGTCCTCCTTTTTGCCAATAGCCAGTTTCCGGCGGCGTTCCGCCGCCCAGCCTTCTTTGGAGGACTGGCGTCCTCTTGCCACGGCTAGAGCATCCGGGGGCACGTCTTTGGTGATGGTCGAACCTGCAGCCACCAGGGATCCCTCCCCGAGAACGACAGGAGCGACAATCATGGTACCGCTGCCGACGAAAACTCCGTCCCCGATCTGCGTCCGGTGTTTGGCGAACCCGTCGTAGTTGCACGTAACACACCCGGCGCCGATATTGACGCCGCGGCCGAGCTGGGCATCCCCGATGTAAGTCAGATGGGAGACTTTGCTCCCCTCACCAATGATCGCTTCCTTCGTCTCGACGAAGTTCCCGATCCGGGCGGATGGCCCAATGTTGGATCCGGGCCTCAAATGGGAAAAAGGCCCGACCGAAGCCCCATTTTCCAACCGGGCCCCGGTGATAACACAGAAAGGGCGGATCTCCACATCCCGGCCGATAATGGTGTCGGTAATGACAGCGCTTGGCCCGATAGTGGAACCGGATCCGATTCGGGTATCCCCGTGGAGGAACGTCATGGGTCGAATCTCGGCACCCGGCTCAATTACCACCGATGCATCGATCCAGGTGTTGTCCGGGTCGAGGATCCTGACCCCGGAGTCCATGAGTGTTAGAACATGTTTTTGGTTCATTTTCGCCTCCATGGCGGCCAGTTCGCCCAGCGTATTGATCCCCCTGGCTTCATCGGGGTCCGGGGCGATGCACGTGATCACTCCCGACCCGGCAGCAACGGCGGATCTCACCAGGTCAGTGAGGTAATATTCCCCCTGGGCGTTATCGTCGGTCAGACGGGGAATCTCCCTTTTCAGGAAGGCGGCGTCAAAGGAATAGACACCCAGGTTCACCTCGTCGATCCCCTCTTGGGTTTGGTCGAGATCTTTTTGTTCACGGATCTCCGAAATCCGGCCCTGGCCATCTGTGAGAATCCTTCCGTAACCGGTGGGGTTTTCCAGGCGGCCCGTCAATAAAGCGACGTCGGCGCCTGCCCGGATCCTTTCCCCGGCAAGGTGAGCAAGGGTCCGGGGGCGTACGCAAGGCGTGTCCCCGGACAGGACCAGAACAGTTCCTTCAAAATCGTCCAGAGCCGGGAGACATTGGGCCACGGCGTGGCCGGTACCCAGCTGGGGGTCCTGCCTGACTGTTTCGGCTGTGATCTCTCCGGGCCATCGATGGAGGCTGCTTTCGACCTCGTCGGCCCCGTATCCGGTTACGATGATAAGCCTGACAGATCCCAGTTCCCGGATGGAATCCAGGAGATGGTGGAGGAGGGGTTTCCCTCCGAGTTTGTGAAGGACTTTCGGGACCCCGGAATTCATCCGGGTCCCCTTGCCGGCGGCAAGGACAATCACGGCGGGGATGGAGGACAGGGAAAGCATACGAACCAGTGTGGGCTCCAGGCAAAAGGTTAATGAATTAGGGGCTGCTGGCCACAGATGTCAGGTTGGCATGAATGTCACGTTCAGCGGTCTGTGAAGGTCCAAAAATACCCTAATGTCAGATTATTTCAATGGGTTTAAGGGTGTCAAGAAAAGAGAAAACGGTTTGATGTTTGATGTTTGAAGTTTGAAGTTGCGAAATGGATCCAAGATCTTTAGATCCAAGATCCAAAATCCAAGATCCAAAAAAGGAACGTTAAACAATAAACTTTAAACGATAAACGTATATCCCCTCTGAACACTGAACTCAGAACTCTGAACTCAAGATAATTCCCCTCCGTGTCTCCATGTCTTCGCGTCTCCGTTTCAACCTGTTCAGGTTTACTTATCACCAATCACTAATCACCGGTGCTTTTTCTCAATTCTCAACCCTCAACCCTCAATTCTCAATTTTACTATTGCTTGGCAATTCCCTTTTTCCTCTGTTATCATTTTTAACCGAAAGGAAAATACACTTAATCTCCGGCCGGGCGAGAGGTTATGGAACAGAGGATTCGTCAGCTCGAAAAGGATGTCCAGAGGTTAAAGACGGCCTACGATCAGTATTTTGCCGGGGTGGAGCGCAAAGCCCCGGAAAAGCTGGCTGATAGCGTCGCCAGGGAGGTCCGTTCCCTGACCGGCACCCTGATCAACAATACGGCATTGCGTTTCCGGGCCCAGCAGGCCATTTCCCGTTATCAGACCTATCATACTTTCTGGCAGAAAAACCTGAAGGACATCGAGGAAGGGAGAAAACCGCGGCGCCGGGTTACGGGAAGGGCGGCCGCCTCGGGGGAGAAACGTCCCCCCGGCGTCTTTGAGATATCCACCTCCAAGGTGGAAAGAGGCGAAATGGAGAAATTTTTTTCCGCTCTGACAAAGGAATACCGCCTTGCCGGCGCGGGCAAAGTTCCCGACATGGGGCGCATACGGGAGGCGCTGGAGGAGCAGACCAGGACTATTCGTGAGAAATACGGCTGCGAGAAGGTTGCGTTCAAAGTGGTAAACGAGGGCGGCCAGGTCAAGATAAAGGCCTCCCCGGTTGACAGGGAAAAGACATGACGAAATCGAGAGTCGCATCGCTTTTGGAAAAGATATCCAAGATCGTCCCCGGGGTTGCGGGGTACCAGGACAGGGAACGGCGCCGGGATGCCGACAAGGCCGTTCGTAACAAGATCGTGGCGTCACTGACCCGCTGTCGGCACCGGCTTTCGAATGGGATGAGCGATATTTCCCGGGCCGGAGGGCGGGGCAGTCTGAGTGCGGTGGGGAACCTGGAAAGGGTTAATACCCGGCTCGAGCGCATTGAGGACGAGATCAGATATGCTCCCCATGGGTACGCGGGGTGGTTCGACCGTGAGGGTGTCGCCCTGGAGGACCTGGAGAGGCTTTATGAGCACGACCTGTCTCTCCTTGAGATTGCCGAAAGGATGGTTGAACTGGTCGGGCCCGTCGAGGCCCTCGGTTCCGAAAGGGACTGGATGCAGGATCTCGGGCGGGAACTGGAGGCGTTAAGACAGGCTCTTGATAACCGGATGTCCGTTATCAGGGGAGGGGAGGAACCGCGTTGAGTGAGTTCATCGAGGTCCTGGAATGGGTTGATAATACCGGCAAGGAGATGGTTCACAGGGTCCCTCTGGACGGAACAGGGGAGATCAAGTTTGGTGCCCAACTTGTGGTCAATGAGAATCAGGCGGCCGTTTTCTTCCGCGACGGAAAGGCCCTGGATGTCCTCGGGCCCGGAAGGCATACCCTGACCACGCAGAACCTGCCACTTCTCACGAAAGCCCTCAGCCTTCCCTTCAACTTCAAGAGCCCTTTCAAGGTGGCGATCTATTTCGTTTCCATGAAGACCTTTACGAACCTCGCCTGGGGCACGCGGGATCCGGTGGCGTTCCGGGATAAGGAACTCGGGATGGTTCGCCTGAGGGGGCACGGCGTTTACACCATCCGGGTCGTTCAACCGATGCTCTTCGTCAACGTTCTAGCGGGGACCCAGGGGATTTTCACGACAAAGGAGATCGCGGATTATCTCAGGGCGGTCATTATCTCCCGTATCAACGACCTCCTCGGGGAGAACGTCGAATCCCTCCTGGAGCTTCCCCAGGTTTACGAGGAGCTGGGGGCCGCTGCGAAGGCCCGGGTGCGGGACGATTTCCTGAAATATGGAATTGAGTTGCGAGACCTGATCATCCGGGCGATCACCCCCCCCGATGACGTCCAAAAGATCATTGACGAGCGGGGAAGCATGACCGCTGTCGGAGAACGGGATTACCTTCGGTTCAAGGCGGCGCAGTTCATGGGGGAGGCCGGCAAGGGAGAAGGCGGAGGGTCCTCTACCGCCGAATCGGGGATGGGCCTTGGCCTGGGAGCCGGGTTCGGGATGATGGTCCCCGCTTTCCTTCGGTCCGCCATGGAAGGAAAGGATGCTTCACCGGCCCCGTCGAAAGAGACCTGTCCCCAATGCCGGGCCGGTCTTCCCGCTGACGCGAGGTTCTGTTTCCGCTGCGGGACTCCCGTTGTGAGAGGGCAGGTGTGCGCCTCATGCGGTCAGGATCTGCCCTCGGATGCGCATTTTTGCCACCGCTGCGGGCAGGAGATGAAGAAAAACAAGCCGGTCTGTTCCCATTGCGGCAACAAGGTCCCGGAAGGGGCGCACTTCTGTCTGCACTGCGGTGAGAAGATCGAGACGAGCACCCCCTGAAGGTGACACAGGTCAACTACGTCAACCATTGCTGCTCCCAATGCGGCGGTGAAGTGGTTTTCGACCAGGAGGCCACCGGAACGCGCTGTCGCTACTGCGGGGCTGGTCTCATGATTCTGGGTGCCCGTTCCTCCTGGTTGAACTTTCTGCTGAAACCGGGGATCACAGTTCCGGATACCGCCCGCGAAGTGACCCGGATTGCCCAGGGAAACGGATGGAAACCTCCCCTTCTCAGATCCGTCCTGCCTTTTTATTATCCGTTTTTCAGAACCATCGGGCATGCCATCAAGTGGGTCAGGGGGGATGCTCCCGGCTCCGGGGATGGTACCGATCACGTTGAAAAGATCCTCACTCGTTACGTCGACCTGATGCGCCCGGCTCATGCCGACCTGTCACCGGGGCTTTTTTCCCCTGGGTATCGGGCCCAGTCCCTTAACCTTTATCTCGCCACAAGGAATAACGCGGGGAAGATCCCGTTCCTTCCCATTCAGAAAGACAGGAATGAGCACATGGGGAACATGGAGGACGATTTCTTCGACGGGATGCCGGATCCGGGGCTTCGGGTCCGGGAAAAGCGACTTTTTAAACTCTGGGAGAGAAACTCTGTCCTTTTCTTTCCCCTCTCCCTGGTGGAGATCCGTGAGGGAAGCCAGATCAGGCTCCTGTTGCTCGACGCCATCGGGGGATCTCTCATCAGGCAGATTGGCCATGAGGAGATGGAAAAACTCCTCGACAACCTGGACCTGGAAAAGAGCCGTTCCCCCGGCGAAACCCGTTTGAAACTGGCACCCCTGATCTGTCCGGAATGCGCGGGAGACCTGGACCCCGATCCCAGGGCCTTTGTCCGGTTCTGCCGTGCCTGCGGACGGGGGTGGGAACCGCTGGGGGGAAGGCTACGGGAAAGGGAGTGCCTGTGGGCGGGAGCCAAACCCCAGGCCAGGGACGCGTCGGCGATCTTTCTGCCGTTCTGGAGGAAAGAGACCGATGGGGAGGCTCTGCACATCCCCGCCTTCGAAATACGCTCTCCCCGGCTTCTTTACAACCTGTCGGTCCGGTATTACCATGCAAACTTCCCCGCCGAGCCGATCCCTTATGAAAACAGGCTCCAAATGCGTTCTCTCCCGGCGGGCCTGCCGCCCGAAGGGGCGGATGAAATGGCGGATGTGGTGGTACAGACGGGAGCAAGGCCGGTTTCACACCCCAGGAAAGGCAGTTATGCCATTGTCCTGGTTCCGTTCTTTCGCAAGGGGCCGGATCTCGTGGAGCCGTTTCACGGGCTGGCTGTTCCCATTTCCAGCCTGGAGGTGAAGGTAGGATGAAAAAAACCCGACGCTTCATGATCCTGCTAATCCTCGTCTCTCTTGTTCGCATGGGTACCGGAGTCCTGGCAGAGCAGGTTTCCCCATCGGGGACGAGCGTGGTCAGGATCGTTGTGGACGGCCCTATCAGCCCGGTCACAGCCGATTATATCGAGAGGGGGATCGAAAAAGCCCTGGAGGAGGATGCCTCTCTCCTTATTCTCGAACTGGACACACCGGGGGGCCTCATGACGTCCACGCGCCAGATCGTGAAAGCCCTCCTGGGAGCTGAAGTTCCCATTGCGGTCCACGTCGCTCCGCCAGGTGCCAGGGCGGCATCCGCGGGCGTCTTCATCACGATGGCATCCCATGTGGCGGTTATGGCTCCCGGAACCAATATCGGGGCAGCCCACCCGGTCAACGTGGGGGGAGGGAACCCGCTGACCCCGAAGAAAGAAGACCGGAAGGAAAATAACGGAAAGAGGAAAGAGCAAGGGGCGGAGGATTCGAAACCGAACGACGGAAAGAGTGTCTCCGGCGAAGACAAAAAAGAAGGATCAGATAAGGAGGACAAATCCGGGAAGGAAGAAAAGGAAGACGACCCGAGCGTAATGTCCCAGAAGGTCCTCAACGATGCCGTGGCTTTCGTACGGTCCATTGCCCAGAAAAGAGAACGGAACGCCGACTGGGCGGAAAAGGCTGTCCGGGAGAGTGTTTCGGTGACCGAAAGGGAGGCACTCGAGCTTAACGTGGTAGACTTCATCGCCGAGAGCACGGAAGACCTCCTCGCGGCGGTTCACGGGCGGACCGTGGAGATCGCGGGGAACGAGGTTACCCTGAATGTGGCCGATGCCAGGGTCGTGGAATATCCCATGGGCTGGAGGCACAGGGTACTCATGGCTCTTTCCGATCCCAACATCGCCTACATTCTCATGATGTTGGGGATTTACGGCCTTTTCTTCGAACTTTCCAACCCCGGGGTGATCCTTCCCGGTGTCCTGGGCTCCATTTTTCTCATCCTGGCTTTTTTCTCCTTCCAGGTGCTGCCCATCAATTACGCCGGGCTTCTTCTCATCATCGTAGCCCTTGTCCTGTTCATCCTTGAAGTGAAGGTCGTCTCCTATGGAATGCTGTCCGTGGGGGGTGCCGTTGCCCTTTTCCTGGGGAGTATTATGCTTTTTGAATCCGCAGAGCCCTACTACCGTCTTTCTTTAAAGCTGGTGGTCAGTATGACCGCCCTGACTGTCCTGTTTTTCGCGGTGATCCTTGGATTTGCCATCCGCATCCAGCGCCGGAAACCCACAACGGGTCTGGAGGGCTTGTTGGGGGAACCCGGGGTGGTAACGGTGGCCCTGAATCCCGAGGGGAAGATCAAGGTCCACGGGGAGATCTGGACGGCCTGGTCGGACAGCCCCCTTCCGAAGGGCACCCGGGTCAAGGTCACAGAGGCCGAGAGGATGAAACTGAAAGTGGTAAAAGAAACCGAAAAAGAGGTCCTAAGTCCTAAGTCCTAAGTTCCAAGTACTTCTTATCTCTCAGGACTTATCGCGTAGAACTGGGTTTTTTTTATTAACCCGTTTGTCAGGGGGTGAGCCATGTTTCCGATGAGCTATTTGATAATCAGTGCGATCATCCTGGTGGTCATGTTCCTCTCTTCCGCCATCAAAATCCTGCGGGAATACGAGAGGGGTGTCGTTTTCTTCCTGGGACGCCTGGTGGGTCCCCGGGGGCCGGGGCTGGTGATCATCATCCCCGTCCTCGAGAAGTTGGTCCGCGTCAGCCTGAGACTCGTGACGATGGATGTGCCTCCGCAGGACATTATCACCAGGGACAACGTCTCTGTGAAGGTGAACGCGGTGGTCTATTTCCGGGTGATGGACCCTAACAAGGCCATCGTCGAGGTGGAGGATTTCTTCTACGCAACGAGCCAGCTGGCCCAGACAACCCTCAGGAGCGTCCTGGGTCAGGTGGAACTGGATGATCTGCTCTCGGAGAGAGAAAAGATCAACCACCAGCTGCAGGAGATCCTCGATACTGCCACCGATCCGTGGGGAGTCAAGGTTACGACGGTGGAAGTCAAGCACGTGGACCTTCCCACCGAGATGCAAAGGGCCATGGCGAAGCAGGCGGAGGCCGAAAGAGAGCGCCGGGCCAAAGTCATCGCTGCGGAAGGGGAATTTCAGGCAGCCGACAAGCTGGGCCAGGCAGCGGCCATCATCTCCGCTCACCCGCAGGCCCTCCAGCTTCGATACCTGCAGACCCTGGCGGAAATTGCCACGGAAAACAATTCCACCACGCTCTTTCCGATCCCCATGGACCTGATCAGCGGTTTCATGAATCTCGTCCAAGGAGGGAGCCGGAAAGAGGAAAAATAGGGCGGGAGGCCTGAGACGCCATGTCACGAATATTCGCCTCGGTTATCGCCGGATTCAGGTACGTGTTTTTCCTGGCAGTGCTGGCTTTGGCTGCCCTTTCCCTGGTTTCTCTGGTGAGGGGAATGGGGGAAATATTGTTTCTCTTCCATGGCCGCGGTCTGACCGTGGGGCCCGGGAGTGGCGTCGCCGCGGTCCACTGGTTTTTCCAGGCGTTTTTCCTGTATTTTCTCGCGGTGGCTCTCTGCTCGCTCCTGGTTGCCGAAACTCCTGTTCCCCAATGGATGGTGGTTAGAAACCTTTTCCAGTTCCGGAACAAGGTCCTGACCATCGTTTCCGTTATTCTGCCCCTGGCGTTTCTGGGAAAAGTGATGAAGGCGGACGTGTCCGGCCCTGGTCTCCTCTTTTCGGGGGGCGGTGTCTTTCTTGTCCTTGCGGGGATTTTCCTCCTGACCAGGTTCGGTTCTCCTGCAGGGGATGAGGGGATGGCCCGGGAAGGGAACCGGTCCCCTGATCGGACAGGACGAAGAGACCGGAAAACCACACACCCCGGAGGACGGGATTCCCGCAAGGACCGGAACTGGCAGGAAAAGCCGAAGGAGGATCCCTCGCGAAGAGCGGAGGGAGATCCGGATGCCTCATCCGAATTCCGGAAAAACGGCAACGTAACGGTCAAGCCGGGACCAAGAAGGCCGAGACAGCGGCGATAGCCGCCTCGCCTCCAGACGGGTGGTTGGACGCGGAGAAAGGGAGACCCGCCTTCGCAAAAGCTTCGGGGTAGCAAGCACGGTGACGCGGAGAAAATCCTACGACCTGGCGGCAGGGAGATAGGAAAATCACGTTTAACGTGGAAAACTTGTGACTTGTGATTGTTGACTGGAATATACGAATCACCAATCACCAATCACGAATCACCAATCACAAATATCTTTCAGATGGAATTTCTCCATGCGGATTCATTTTGTTCATCCAAAATTCCTGAGCGATGCACTCCTTGAGGAGGAACACGATTTCCTTCACAGGCTCTTTGACGCCCTTTCGGAAGGGGAGAAGGGAAGCATAGACCACCCTGACCTTTTCCGCTACAGGGGGCGAAGGGGGCAGCTGTACATTCGCCACAGGAAGATCGCCGAAGAGTTAGGGATACGGGGCCTGCCGCACGAAACGTTCTTCGATCGCCGAAACATTGAACCGGAAGAGTGGGAGGAGCCTGGAATCTCTCCCGAGACGGTTTTTGCCGATGCGGGGGAAGTCCGGGATGCGGGTCCCGGCAGGGTGATATTGCCGGAAACGGAGAACCCCGAGGATATCGTCTGCCCGAGAGACATCTGTTCGGCCATCCCGGGCAAATTGGAGGTGGATATCCTGAGGGAACTGTGGAGGATCTACCGGTACGTGGTTATGGAGCGATCCTATGGGCGTTATCGGTCACTGACGGACCCGGTCCAGGGGCGGGGGAAGGGGTCGGTCTGGATGCTCTTTGACCTGATGATGGAAGAGGCGTTCGCCCAACTGCCCGAGGAACGGGCCCCGGCAATCGCCTACGAAACCATATGGGAAGCCATGCAGGGGGAGGCGACGGATGATGAGGAGAAGGAGCATGCCCGTCTTGCCGCTGCCCTCGAACCGGGGAAGGTCAGCCTGGCAATGAGACGATTTCTTGCCGCAGTTGCCGAAAGACAGGGGAACGGGGATTTAACGGTCTCGGCGTTGCTGGTGCCTTACTTGAAGGACGATTAAATATTCAACATTCAAGATTCAAAAAAAAATCGAAAAAGGATTTTCTGGAAAAAATGAACGAGGGAGGAATGATTTTTTGAATATTGAATCTTGAATATGAAAATTGAAGTTGCCGTGCGTATGAAATCAGAGCCAACAGGCTCTGTTTTCATACGCACTGATCCAGCATCAACTCTTTCAACTGCTGGGCCGCCGGAGGACCTTGCGAGCCGGCTTCGTAGATGTGCAGGAGGCGGTCTTTCCCGGCACACGTCTCGCACTGGCGTAAAACGGGGTCGATGAACGCCCAGGCGAGATCGATGCCCTCCCTGTGCCAGAAAAGCATCTGGTCGCCGTTCATGCAGTCGAGAAGGGCCTTCTCATAGGCGGTAAGGGCGGGGCCGGTGTATCCACTTTGAAAATCCCAGTTCATTTCCACCGTTTCTAAACACATCCTTGCCCCAGGGCTTTTGGTCTGAAAGGAAAGGGTGATGTGTTCCCCAGGCTGGATGCCGATGGTCAGCACATTGGCGGAGATGCGTTCTCCCAGTTCATCCCCGAACATCGTTACGGGCACCTCCTTGAACCTGATGGCGATCCGGGTGAGTTTGTTCCCGAGACGTTTTCCGCTGGTCAGAAAGAACGGGACTCCCTTCCACCTCCAGTTGTCGATGAAGATCCGCATCATGCCGAAGGTGGGGGTCATGGATGAGGGGGAGACCCCCTCTTCTTCCCTGTAGCCCCGAACCGGCTCCCTGTCCACGATGCCCGGACCATATTGGCCCAGGACCAGGTTTTCGAAAAGGTTGTCCACCGGGAACGGGCGAACGGACTGGAACAGCTTGATCTTCTCATCGTGCACGGCATCCGATTCGAACCGGTTGGGGGGTTCCATTGCCGTCAGGGCGAGGAGTTGGAGCATGTGGTTCTGAAACATGTCCCGGAGCACGCCCGATTGTTCGTAATAGCCGGCCCGTTTTTCAATCCCGAGGGTCTCTACAGCGGTGATATCCACATGCTGAATGAAGTTGCGGTTCCAGAGGGGCTCGAAAATGGCGTTGGCGAACCTCAGGGTCAGGATGTTCTGAACCGTTTCCTTTGCCAGGTAATGATCGATGCGGAATATCTGTTTTTCGTCGAAGCTGAGGTGGACCACCCGTTCGAGATCGGCCGCTGACTGACGGTCGCTCCCGTAAGGCTTCTCGATGATGAGACGCGTCCACCCGTTGCCGCCAGTGTTCGAGGCGGCAAGCCCGCTGTCCCCCAGCAGTTCGGCTGTCGTTCCGTACAGGAACATAGGGAGGGCAAGGTAGAAGATGCGGTTGCCGCCGGTTCCAGCTTCGGAGTCTAGATTTCGCAGGTAATCGGCAAGAGAGCGGAAAGAATCCCCGGAATCGTAAACAAGGGTAACGTAATGAAAGTACTCCTTAAACTCTTCCCATCGAGACGTGTCCTGAACCTCCGCGGGAGGGGCCACTTTGCTGTGAAATTCCTCATCGGACAGGGAAGTGCGGCCGCATCCGACGATCCGGAACGGATCGGGAAGCCCCCCCTTTCGGAACAGGTTGTAAAGGGCGGGGATCAGTTTCCGGGAGGTCAGATCCCCCGAGGCGCCCAGAATGACGATGGTGCAGGGATCCGGCGGGGCATCCAGAAGGCACCTTTCGGGAAGATCTTCGACCTGATCATTGGTACCGTTGCTCATTCAAGGTCCTTTTTTTCTCAGAGTACAAACAGTAATTTCACATTTCAAATTTCAAAATAACCATTGGTGATGAGTGATTCGTTTATTCCAGTCACCAATCACAAGTCACAAGCTTTTCACGTTTAACGTTAAACATTAAACGTTAAACCAATAAATGATCGCCCCGTCGTTCTGTCGCCAAGTCGCCCGGTCGGTTTCTGTTACTCCTTCTTTTGCACCGCGTGTCCTCCGAAAGCCCTCCGGAGGGATGCCAGTACCCGGTTGGAAAAGGAGCTATGCTGGCGTGAACGGAAGCGGGCGAAGAGGGAGGCGGTAATGACCGGCGCAGGAACGGCGGTGTCGATTGCCTGCTGAACCATCCAACGTCCCTCCCCGGAGTCATCCACGTAACCGGTAATATC
>CBFDCL010000044.1:0-17521 GCA_965603295.1 uncultured bacterium
GGTTTTCCACCTGGGAAAGGGTTCTCCGGTTTTTTTCCGGGAGGCGTGCAACGATGTTGAATTCGTCCTCCCCTTCGCGGAAGTCCCCGATCTTCCAGCCGTTGACGGCAGCCTTCACCGTGTTGGATATCTCGATGGTGGAAAGCCCGAGCAGGGAGGCTTTCTCACGGTCTACACGGATGGAGATCTCAGGCTTGGCGCGGGAGAGGTCATCCTCCATGTCCACCAACCCCTGAATATCACGTATCTCTTCCTTGACCCTGTCCACCAGATCTGAAAGGACATCCACATCCTCTCCCTTGATCTTGACGACGACCGGGGCCTCTACCGGGGGTCCCATTCGCTCCTTCTCCACCTTGATGTCGGCACCGGTAATATCCCTGAGATCTTCCCTGATCCGGTTGATGACCCTGTTGGAACTCATGCTGCGTTCCTGACGTTCAACGAACTCCACCGAAACCTGGCCGAGACGGGATTCCCGGGCGCTGCCCCAACCCGACCCCACGCCTACTTCTCCAGTCACGTATTTCAGGTCCTGTTCGGAGGAAACGATCTCTTCCACCTCAAGGGTCAGGGCGTTCGTGGTGTCCAGGCTGGTGCCCTGGGGAGCCTTGATGCTGACGACCGCCCTGTTCGGTTCCGTGTCCGGGAACAGTTCTGATTCGGGATCGGAAGCAATGTAAAAGAAAACAATCCCGGCCATGATGAGGATCATCAGGAAAACGGAAAACACCCGATGTCCCAGGGAAAACACCAACACGCGGCGATACACTCTGATCAGGGCCTTTTCGGTGTCCTCCTCAGGATCTTTCCTCCTCCCCCCGCGGAGGAATACCGCGCACACCACAGGGTTGATCACCAGGGCCACAAAGAGGGAAGAAGAAAGGACGATGATGAGGGTCAGGGGCAGGTATTTCATAAACTCCCCCATGATGTCAGGCCAGAATAACAGGGGCCCGAAGGCACACAGGGTAGTCAGGGTTGACGCGATTATGGGCCACCCGACTTCCGAAGCCGCTGTCCGGGCAGCGGTAAGGCGATCCTTCCCCTCCTCCAGGTGGCGGTAGATGTTCTCAACGATGACGATGGCGTTGTCCACGAGCATTCCAAGGGCGATGATGAGGGAAAAGAGGACTATCATATTGAGGGTGATCCCCATGGCCTGGAGCACGATAAACGAGATGAGCATGGAGAAGGGGATGGCCAGAGCGACGAAAACGGCGCTCCTGATGCCGAGGAACAGAAAGAGGACAACGAGGACCAGGACCAGGGCGGTCAGGATATTGTTTTCCAGCTCCATGACAATGCGTTTGATATCCTTGGACTCGTTGAGAGTGACCGTGAAATCGACGCTCGGGGGGAGCTTTGGCTCCGCGCCTTTCAGGAAAGCGAACACCTGGTCCGCAATCTCAATAATGTTCTCGCCAGTGCGTTTTTTTATGGAAAGGGTGACGCTCGACCGGTTGTTGATGCGCGCATAGCTCTGGGCATCCTCAAAGGTGTCGCGGATCGTGGCAACATCCTTCAGGTAGATAGGCCTACCTTGACGCGCCACCAGGACCAGGTTGTCGATCTCGGATGGATCCGTGAATTCACCCGGGATACGGAGCATATATTTTCCTTTTCCGAGATCGATGCTGCCCCCGGGGACGTTCACGTTCTCCCTCTGGACCAGGGAGAGGATCTCCATGAAGCTGAGCTTATAGGCGGCCATGCGATCCGGGTCGAACTCGACGCGGATCTCCCTCTCCCTGTCTCCCGTGATATCGACTTCCAGAACCCCCGCAATCTGTTCGATGGCTTCTTCGAGGTTCTCGGCGACGTTTTTCAGAACGGCCTCACTCACATCCCCCGATACGGCAACGGTCAGGATCGGCCATTCCGAAAGGTTGATCTCGATGACGGCCGGGTCGTTTTCCAGGTCCCCGGGCAGATCTCCTTTGGCCTCATCCACCTTGTCCCGGACCCGTTGATGGGCCTCGCTGATGTCCACATCGGGCAGGAACTCCACTTCGATCATGGAGGCGCCCTCCGCACTGACCGAACGTACCTCCTTCAGGTCCTTGACACCTCTCAACTTGCGTTCCAGGGGCATTGTGATGAGGTTTTCCACATCCTCTGAAGCAGCCCCCTCGTAGGTCGTCTGCACCATGATGAGCGGGATCGTGATATCCGGGTTTGATTCCCTGGGCAGGGTCACATAGGAGAACAGGCCGACGATGAAGATCACGATCATCAGGAAAAAAACCAAGCTTCGCCTGGAAATGGCGGCGTTGGTGATGAGCATGAGCGGTTACCTTCCCTTCTCCCGATGCTCCACCACGTTGACAGGACCTCCATCGGCAACCAGCTGATGGCCTTTGACAATCAGATTTTCACCCTCCTGCAGGCCCCCGAAAACCACCACCCTGTCACCGATAACGGGACCAAACCTGACCTCACGCTGCACGGCTGAGCCGTTTTCCTCAACGAAAGCGTACTTTTTCCCATCCCTGTCCTGCACCGCGTAGAGGGGGATCACGAGGACATCGGTCAGAAGGCGCCGTACGAACTGTACACGGACGATCATTCCGGGTCGCAGGAGGCCTCCGCGGTTGTCGATCTCGATCTTGGTCCTGTATGTCCGCGTCAATTCGTCCCCCTGGAACCCGACGTGGATCACTTTCCCTTTCCTGCCCACCACGGCGGAATCGTCAAGGTTAGCGGGGAGCACCTGAACCCTTTGACCGACGCGGACTGAAGTCACGTCCTTTTCGGGAACATCCACCACCACCTTCAAACGGTCCACCTGGACAACCACACCGGCCGGCATTCCCACGTTTCCGTATTCCCCCCGGTCCACCAGGATCTGGTCGAGGATCCCGTCGATAGGACTGAGGAGGGTGCTCTTTTCCAGGGCAATGGAGGACTGTTGGAGGTTGGCGCTGGCTTTGTCGAATTCATTCTGGGCTTCGTCATACTCTTTCTGGCTGACAAGCTGTTCCTCGAACAGCTTCTTGACGCGGTCGAGCTGTTTGATTTTCAGGTCATATTCGAGGTTGTCCCGGGCGTGCTGGTTCTCGATAAGCTTTGTGTCGATCATCAGGATCGCCTGACCCTCTTTTACGCGCTCACCCTCTTTGGGGCCTACCCATATTATAGGACCGGACTGCTCCAGGGAAAGGGTCAGGTTTTCCCAGGCTTCAAGGGTACCGGGAAGAGTGAACATCTCCTCAACCGTTTCTGGTACCAGCCGGGAAGTGACCACATTGACGCCTTTGGATTCCCCATTTCCCGGGGATGGACCCTGGACCTGATCCTCGGGTATCCCTCTGTCCGCCGGTTCACTGCCCCTGTTCAGGATCATCACACCGACAGCCAGAAGGGCCGCGATAACAAGGATTGAGAGAGCGATTTTCCAGATCGTACCTTTTTTCATCGAAAAGACCTCCCGGTCCATTATTATTCCATGTCGAAAACGCCCGGTTCCAGGGCGCCGATGGCGAAAAGGAGGGCGGCGCGTGCCGTTTCCATCTCGTACCGGTGGTTGACCTCCTGATTTTCGGCTTCAGCCAGGTCCTCTTCCGCACGGAGCAGGTCGAGGTCCACGGCGGCCCCCAGCTCGAAACGGGCCCTTGCAAGCCTCCGGTTTTCCCGTGCGTTGACAAGGTTGGTCTGGACCAGGCTGCTCTTGGCATTCAGGGTCTGAAGGTTCAACAAAGCCTCTTCCACCTCAAGGCGCGCCCTTTCCAGCTGCTGCCCGTAAGCCTCCTCGGTCTGCCTGACCCTGGAAAGAGCCTCCTTTGTCTGAAGGCCGACCAGGCCTCCCTGGAAAAAGGGCCAGGTCAGGGTTATGGCGACCTGGCTTTCCGGAAATCCCGTATCGTCCTCGGAATAACGCATGTACGAGCCGGAGAGATCTACATTGGGGTTGTCGCTGCGGGAAACCAGTTCCGCCTCCTCCCGGGAGATCCTCACAAGTTCCCTCGCCTGGGCCAGATCGGCTCTTTTTCCAACGCCGACGCTGATCAGTTCCGCAAGAGCCCAATTCTCGGGGGAGGCAGAGATCCCGGGAACCCTGATCCGGACGTTGCCTTCCGACCCGATCAAGGTGGCCAGTCGTCTCGCGGCCAGGGCCACTTCCTGCTGAGCCCCGACCACCTCCAGCTGGGCCGAGGAGAGGGCAACCTGGGCCGTCAGGACGCTCGTTCGGGGCACATCGCCCAGTTCAAGGCGCGTCTCGGCAAGGCGCAGCTGCTCGCTGACCCTTTCCACCTGTTTTCTGGCCACCAGAAACAGATCCTCGGCGGAGAGGAACTGGTTGGCACGGGCCACAAGATCCATCAGAACGCTCTGCCGCGCGAACTCAAGACCCAGCTCCGCGGCTTTTTTCGTGTATTCGGCGCCCCGTTTGGCCACCCATACGCGGCCCCCGTTGTAAATCGTCTGGGTCAGGCTCAGCCCCCAGCTGGTGCCGTCGTATTCGGTCCCGTCGGTGAAGTTCTGCCAGGAGTACCCCGCCGTTGCGGTAAGGTTCGGAAAAAGGACCGTAAGAGCCTGTTTTTTCAGGAGGACCCCCTGCTCGACGCTCTCCCTGGCCGTCCGGATATCGTGGTTGGACGCAAGGGCCATCTGGTAGGCTTCCCCGAACGGGAGGTCAAGTGGCTCCGAAGCACTGGCTCCGGCCGGAGCCAGGATCGATAGTGCCGTTAGAAACGCACCTGCCAGATACGAGATCGGTTTCCCGGCACGGGGGGATTTCGTCGGGGCCCCCTTTTCCCAAGCATTTTTCACTCCCGATCCTGTCATTGCTTCTCCTTTCCGCAGTTTCCGGATAGTAAAATGATGCTCAACCTCCACCTGCCGGGCAGTCCCCTGGCGACCCTCTGTTTCCCTTCCTTTTCCCCATCCAGACTTCACCGTATTCGGAGACAGGGGTTTTATGACGGGATAACCGGTGAGCATACCTTGGTCTGCAGGAATGTCAAACCGGTTTCCGGGTAAAATTCAGTGAACCGACGGGGTACCAGGTGGGGAGATCGAAGGACCGAAATTCGGACCATTTTTTCAGAAACCGCTCCCCTGGGGGATCTTCCTGAACCTTCTCTCAGCCGGGATATATTCCCTGATAAAGTGCCCAGAATGGTAAACCGTGATCACCTTTTCCAGGGCCAGAACCATGCCGAAAGCAAGACCCATGAGCAGAGTTACGGGATTTTTCCCAGGATCGGAAAAGAACTGGAGAAGGAAAAGGATGGTCAGAAAAGTCAGGATCAGCTCCGCAACCGCATCTCCGATCCCCAGGAGGGGGTGTCGTGTGTAGAAGTACCCGCCCCCGGGAAGGAAAATAGAGTAAATCCTGGCCGCCTTCGGGTCCTTGAACTCCAGGCGACATCGGGGACAGGTAAAGCGCCCCCTGGCCAAAGGGGCTGTGCACCTCGGGCAGAGGTTCTGACGCCCCCCGTGCGGGGAGGAGGTGGAAGAGGTCGCCACGAGCCTTTTGAGCAGCTGAACCAGCCTTTTCCCTCCCCGGACCTGGGAAAAAACCTCCTTCGACCCGTTTTTGTAGCGGAAGGTGATCCGGCGCTTACCCTTGAACGACTCTATGTCCTGGAAACGGATATGAGAAACGCTGTTGCGTGGTTTATTGCGGTATCCGGAAGGAAAATGCAGGATCCTCCTGTCGGTCAGTACTAGAAGGCACGCCTTGACGTAATAGATCCATCCCCCCGAGGTCAGCTGCTCCAGAATCGTGAAAGGGGAGACCCCCCTTGATGCAAACAAGATCTCCTCATCTTCCTCCAGCAGGTGCTTGAGTTCATCGACGAAACCGTTAAGAACCCGGAGCTGCTGTTTCTTGATCTTTTCCTGGAACTTCCCGCGGGCGTTGGTAAAAGCCGCGTCACCCTTGATGGGAAGATGCCTGAAAACGTCCTCAAGACTGGCATTTTTCATGGAAACCCCCTCGATTCGAATTCGAAATCCAAGAAGGAGCTGAGGTCCAACGTCCAACGTCTTACGTCCAACGTGAAAGAACAGTGAACCGTGATCAGTGAATTCAGGATCGGCCCTGAGCAAGAGTGTCCTTCACGTTAAACTTTAAACGATAAACATTAAACGAAATTGACAACCTCAAACTCTCAAACTTTCAAACTTATTCGTTCTCAATCCTCAATTCTCAATCCTCAATTATCTTCTTTCTTTGGCCTTTGTACTTTGGACTTTCCTTTCACCATCCCGGCTGCCCGTTATCCAGGAGAACCCTCCTCCCCCCCCCTTTTTCCCACACAGCAACGAGTGAGGCATTAAACACCACGAAATCCTGGTGGTAAGGGGCGACAGTGGTTCCGCCGAAGGTGTGGTTGTCCCCGAAAGCAACGTGTATCGTTCCCAGGATCTTCTCGGACTCCAGAATATTATCCGGGCGGGTGGCGGCCGGGTTGGTCCCGATACCCAGTTCCGCAACGTTGGAGTTCTCAGGATGGGCCGCCAGGGCATCCTCGAGCCATTGTACGGATCCCCGGTCCTCTCCGGACACGGACACCGCCCTGCCCTTCTCGATCCTAACGGTGACGGGGCTGGGAAACCGGGCAAGGGGTCCCCATTCGATGACCAGGGTCCCCTCCGTCGTGTCTTCCACCGGGGCGATAAACACCTCTCCAGCGGGCAGGTTGCCGAACTCCCCTGCTTTCCTCAAGATACCGTCATCAACCATTACAGGCCTCCCGGAGACCTCGAAGGAGACCCGCGTTCCGTTAGGGGACCTTACTTCGCAAGAGTCCGCACCGTGCAGGGACCTTCCCAAAGTGTTGGTGCCCTGAGCCAGCTGTTCCCAATCCACATTCATGGCACCGAAAAACATGTCCCGTGTGAAATGAGGCATGCTGGCATAACGGACACCGCACGATGCGGTGAGAAGCTTTCTGAAAGATGTGTGGCTCGTAGAAAAACGGGTTATGGCTACGACGACATCCACCGCGGATTCTCCGAACCCCGTCAGCAGATGGGCCGCGGCTTCCAGTTGGGTGTCCGTAACCTCCTTGGACAGGAGAGAGGACAAAAGCGCCTCGTTCTCAAGCCGGCCCACGGCTTCCGGCCCCAGGGCCCTTTCCCAGACCACCCGTGGGGGCTCTTGACCGTGTCCTCCCACGGGATCGAAGACCAGGGTCTCGGTGCCGGGATGAATGTTCCCGGCCGCAGTGCCGAACTCCCGGGCCAACTCCCCGACGTCTCCTGCCGAATCCCCGAGAACCAGCAGCCGTTCCTCGTTTTTCAGACCCATGTTGACGGAAAGAAGGGATTTTACAGCTTCTGTTATGGAAGGAGGATCTTCAGTTTTCAAGGGGCACCTCGCTGAGATTAAATTTCAAATTTCAAAGTCCAAATTTCAAGGAAGATCCAAGGTCCAAGATCCAAGAAAAAACCCGGTAATTAGCGATTCGTGATTGGAAAAAGCCAGCTACACGTCACCGGTAATTTGCCTTTTCTTTGGGCTTTGGGCCGTTGTTCCAGTCACCAGTCACGGGTCACAACTTCAAACTCTCAAACTTTCAAACTCTCAAACTTTTTGAAGCGGTCCAACGTCCAACGTCAAACGTGAAAGAACGAGTGACCCGTGAACAGTGATCAGTGAATTCAGGAACAGCCCTGAGCAAGAGTGTCATTCACGTTAAACAATAAACGATAAACGTTAAACATAAGTGACAACTCTCAAACTCTCAAACTTTCAAACTTTCAAACTTTCAAACTTTCAAACTAACCTTCTTTAGTTATCCCCAGCTGCTTGATCTTCCGGTGCAGATTGCTCCTTTCCAGCCCCACCTCCTCGGCAGTCCTCGATATGTTCCAGTCATTTTCATCAAGGCGCAGGGAAAAGAACTCCCGTTCAAAGGCTTCTTTCGCCCTGCGGTAGTCCCTCTCCGCTCCTTCCCTCTGCTTTCGGGACCCGGGGTCGTTCCACTCTTTTTTCAGGGAGGGAGGGATGAGAGTCTGGGCGATGACTTTTTCCTGGGTGATGATGACCAGCCTTTCCACAACGTTCCTGAGTTCCCGAACGTTACCCGGCCAGTGGTAGCGCAACATGGCCTCACTGGCCTCCGGGCTGAGAACAAGATCGGTTTTTCCGTAAACCAGCCCATACTCGGCGATGAATCGTTTCAGGAGATGTGGAATGTCCCCCCGACGTTCCCTCAGGGGGGGCAGGTGGAAAGGAAAAACGTTCAGCCGAAAAAACAGATCCTCCCGGAACCGGCTCGTGGAGATCTCTTCCGACAGATCCTTGTTGGTTGCGGTGATCACCCTGACATCAACGGAGATATCCCGGTTTCCCCCGACCCTCTGGAACACCCTTTCCTCCAGGACCCTCAGGATCTTCGCCTGGGTGGCAAGGCTCATGTCCCCGATCTCATCCAGGAAAAGGGTGCCCCGGTTTGCGAGATCAAACTTGCCCATTTTCCTTGTGCTGGCCCCCGTGAAGGCTCCCCGCTCATGGCCGAACAGTTCGCTCTCGATGAGGTTATCGGGAATCGCTGCGCAGTTGACGGCCACAAACGCCTCGCTGGTCCTCCTGGAACTCGCATGGATCGATCTTGCCAGCAGTTCCTTCCCTGTCCCGTTCTCACCGGTAATAAGCACGGAGGCGTTGGTGGGAGCCACGATCCTGACCTGGTCAAGGATATCCAGGATTTCGAGCGATTCCCCGATAAACTCGTACCGCTGGTCCGGATCTCCTCTCAGGGCCCGGTTTTCCTCAACCAGAGCCCGCTGACTCAAAGCGTTTCTAAGGACCAGGGAAAGGCGATCGATGGAGAGCGGCTTCTCGAGAAAATCGAAAGCCCCCAGTTTGGCCGCCTGGACCGCGGTTTCGATGGTCCCGTGTCCCGACATGATGATCACCGGAAGGTCACGATCAAGCTGTTTAATGCCACGCAGAGTCTCAATACCATCCATCCCCGGCATCCAGATATCCAGAAGCACGCCGTCCGGTTTTTCCGAGGAGACCTTGGAAAGAGCGTCCTGTCCGTCTCCGGCCTCGATCACGGAAAAACCCTCATCCTGGAGGATGATCCTGACGCTCTCACGGACCCTGGCTTCGTCGTCAACGACGAGGATAAGGGAAGTGGTCCCGGGCTCCACGGCTTCTCCGTTTGTCATTCCTCACACCCTCCTGACAGGATCAACGTCCACCGGAAGCCTGACGGTAAAAACCGCCCCTCCCTCTGGAGAAGCGGAAAAGGTCAGCGTTCCCCCGTGCTCCTCGATGATGCGTTGGGAAATAGCCAGGCCCAGACCGATTCCGTCCTCGCGTGTGCTGAAATAGGGGTCGAAAATGCGATCCAGGAGATCTCCAGAAATCCCTGGACCGTTGTCTGCTACAGACACGGCGATGACGCCGTCCTCTTCAAGGAACATGGTTGAGACCGTGACAACACCCTCGGGACCCCGCTCCCGGACCGCCTTGATGGCGTTGTCCAGGAGGTTGATGATCACACGACGGATGTGTTCCGCGTCGAAACTGATCCCGGGGAGGTTTTGGGCCATGGAAAGTTCGATGGCCCCCTCTCTCCCCGCGGCCTCCTGGAAAAGAGAAACCGCTTCCCCCACCGCGGAATTGATCTGCCCGGGAATCAGTTTGAGGACCGGGAGCCTGGCGAACCTGCTGAACTCATCCACAAGGTTTCTCATGGCATCCACCTCGCGGATAATGGAATCCGTCCCATCCCGAAGCACCTGTTCCTCCTCCGGCTCAAGGGAACCCCCGATCCTCCTGCGCATCCTCTCCGCCGACAGCTTGATTGGGGTCAGGGGGTTCTTGATCTCGTGGGCGATCCTCTTGGCGGCTTCGGACCAGGCCGCCTTGCGTTGGGCATTGACCAGCATCGTCATGTCCTCCATGACCAGAACGGTGCCGATCCCCTTCCCGGTGGGGTCCTCCATGATGCTCGCCGTAATGAACAGGATGAGGGGTGTCCCCATCACGGACACCGGAACTTCCCGACGGATCGTGGCCTCGTTTTCCTTCCTCAGTTCGGCGAGGATCCTCTCCAGGAGGGCCGCATGCTCCAGCGTCAGAACCCTGGTAAAGTGCCTTCCGAGGATATCCTCCGCACTAACATGGAACATTTTTTCAGCAGCCCGGTTAAACGTGTTGATCTTACCCTGGAGGTCCATCGACACGACCCCCGTGCCGACGTTGCGAAGCACTGTTTCGATGTAGGCCCTTCGTTGTTCGTTCTCTCCGTAGGCTTTTTCCAGGTCCCTCGTGGCCCTCTCCAGTTCTCCGGTCATCTTGTTGAACGCTCCGACGAGAATACCGATCTCGTCCGAAGCGGTACTGTCAATCCTCACCGTCAGATCCCCTTCGGCCACCTTTTCCGCACCCTCGGCCAGGAGGCGGATGGGCACCGTGATCCCCCGCGCGAGGTAAAAACCAAGCCATACCGCTGAAAAGAGGATGAGGAGGGTGATAAAAAGAAGGTATGCCATGTAGTTGGCCATGATGGGCCGCTCCTGGAGCTTCATCTCCGTAAAGCCGCGGTAGGTTCTTGCCACCTCCTCGGATTTCCGCCTCACGTCCTCGGTCAGGTACATGGAAACAACCACCGCCCCCTGTCCCTCCTTGAAACGAAGAGGGGCGGAAGCTCTTATGTATTCCCCCTTGTCGGCCCGTGTCACGCCATCAATGACCCTTCCCACAATGGCATTCTGAACAAGGCTGTTCTGGCCATCCATGAAGTTCTGGGGGCTCGTCCCGTCCCAGGCTCTGGCCAGATACTTGCCGTTGGGATCAAAGATCTCGATCATGGAAAGCCCGTAGTCCTTCCTGAGTTCCACGAGGGTCTCCTCGAGTTCCCTCCCCGCGGGTACCTCCCCGATCCGGTCACCGACACGCTGGGCAAAGACCCTGCTCCGCGAGGTCAGGGTGGAGTAATAGTCCTGGGAAACGCTTAACGAACCCTCAACGGCCTTGTCGATATTGAGGTTGAACCAGTATTCGATGCTGTCGGTGATAAAACCCTTCGCCACAAAGAAGAGGAGGATGGTCGGGATCAAGGAGAAACCCACGAAAATCAGAACAAGCCGCGTTCGGAGACGGTAGCCGAAAACCCGCCTCTTCCCCTCGTAAAAGAGTTTGATGGTGTTCCTCGCGAGGAGGAACAGGAGAACCGTCAGAAGGAGGATGTTGATATTGACGAGGAAATAGATGAAAAGGTTGCCCCCCCGGGGGTCGAGTTCCTTCATGGAACGGTACCTTCCACCGAAAAAGAAGACCAGACCGATCAGGAGAAGGATGATCCCGATGGTGACCCACCTGTTCTTGTTTTCACGGATCTTTCCGGTAAGGAACCTCATCCTCCCGATCTCCTCAGTAGGTGAAATCCAGATGGACCCAAGGTGTTTCCCGGTTGAAAATGGTCGTGAAAAAGAAAAGATAACCCAGCACGGAAGGCATCTCCACGGACCGCAACGTGGCCATAACTCTCACGCGATACCTCGTGTTCCTGTCGAGTTTTCTGAAGGGGAAAAGCCGCCAGTTCTCGATGGTTGTGAGCCACCTCAGGGCCTCCTCCTCGTCCCGGGTGGTCCGTTCGATGATCTCCGAACCCTGGCCCTCAGCCGTGAAAAGGTATAACTGCCTCACGGGATCGTACTCCAACCCGTTAAACAGCTCCCTGTTCCTTACGATGCGCTCGCCTATAATGGAGCCCTTTCGCGTCAACCTGATCCGGAAACTGAACTTGAGGGGAACCCCTCCCCGGATGGCCTGGCGCTGCTCCTCATCGAACTGGGCAAAGAGGGTGGCCGAAAGGAGGACGTGCTCCTCCCCTTCGCTCAGTTTCAGATCACCGATGTGGGGGGCCATGGCGTCTCCTGCCGACACGGTGGTGAAAACAAGGAGCAAAACAGGGATGCCGAGGGCGAGTAAGGGAATTTTTTTCATGGATGCAGGATCCTCATTCTGCGTATTATAGCATCGCCCCTCAGGACCACAAGACAAAAGTGTTGCAAAAACAACACATACAGTTCTACACGGAATCCAGGGTCTGGGGTTTGGTGTCTGGCATCTGGAGTCTGGAGTCCAGCGACCAGCATCTAACCCCTTGAAACTAAATACGGGAAGCAGGATACTGAAAATTAGAATCCAGGGTCTAGAACCTAAAGTCTAGAATCTGGACGCCAGGAACTGCCTCACAAGGACGGAGAAATGACCGTTTTTGACATCTCCCTTACCCGCAGGAACTTCCTTGCTCTGACAACTACCGCTACCGGTTCACTGCTTCTCGGCTGCGCGGCCAACCCCGTGACCGGGAAAAAACAGCTGATGCTGGTCTCGGAAAGCGAAGAGAGGCGCCTGGACCGGGAAAACAGCCCCCACCAGTTTTCGGCGGATTACGGAACCGTGCAGGAACCCCGCCTCGCGGAATATCTGCAGGAGGTCGGCTCTGCCATCGCCGCGGGCACCCACCGCCCGGGGATGCCTTACCGGTTCGTCCCTCTGAACGCGGTCTACGTCAACGCCTACACGTTCCCGGCCGGAAGCGTCGGCATCACCCGGGGAATCTTGCTGAAACTCACCAGCGAGGGAGCCCTCGCGGCGCTCATCGGGCACGAACTCGGTCACGTGAACGCCCGTCACACGGCCCAGGCCATGAGCAAGAACATCCTGACCTCCCTGGCTCTTTCGGGGCTGGAATCGGCCGCTTCGGACATCGGGGGGGCCACCGAAAAGCTGGCCGCCGGCCTTGGAGAAGTAGCCGCCGGGGCGCTCCTTGCCCGATACAGCCGTGACAACGAACGGGAAGCCGACGCCCTGGCCCTTACCTACCTGGTCAAAACCGGCTACAGGCCGCAGGGGCACACCGATCTCATGGACATGCTGCGAAGCCTTTCCAGGAGCAACCCCAGCACCATCGAACTCATGTTCGCCACGCACCCCATGAGTGAAGAACGCTATCGGGACTCCCTAAAAGCCATTTCAAAACTCCCCGAACACTCCTTCAACCTGTCCCTCTACACCGAAAGGTACATGGACAATACGGCGGGGATCCGGGCACAGGGAGACGCCATCGACCGCATGCAAAAGGGCGAGCGAATGTTATCGAGCGGGAAATACGGGGATGCGGAAAAACTCCTCAGTGAGGCCCTGAAGCGGGCTCCGGATGACTACGCCGGTCTCCTCCTCATGGCAAAATGC
Organism: uncultured bacterium; assembly: GCA_965603295.1. GTDB lineage: Bacteria > BMS3Abin14 > BMS3Abin14 > BMS3Abin14 > BMS3Abin14 > JAFGWO01. Next base: position 13,175 of record CBFDCL010000044.1, read on the forward strand.
CAGTTGGCCCTTGAAAAGCCCGACCTTGCCCGCCGCTATGCGTTGGATGCTTCCCATGTTTATCCCGCCGAACCCCAGTCCCTCCACGTCCTGGGAATATCCGAGCTGGTCCTGAAACAGTACGACAAGGCCTATGACCATTTTGGAAAGTATCAAAAAACACTCCCGGGCAACACCAACACCATCTTCTACCAGGGGCTGTCGGCCGAGGGGATGAAGGATCGGGAGCGGGCCTCTTCCCACTACTATTCCTACCTGAAGAAGGTCAACCGGGGAAAGAAAGCCCAGTACGCCTACGGACGTTTGAAAGAGTGGGGGTATATAAAATAGTCCAGAGTACAGGGTGCGGAGGGAGAGAGAACGTGACGCGGAGGAGCGGGCAGAGGTCCAACGTCCAACGTCAAACGCCCAACGTGGAAAAGCAAGCCGCAGGAAGACTGTTGCGAGGGTGCGAGGCACTAAAATCGGGGCCGGAGGGACCCTCACCAGGAATAATTTTTATTAATGTGTTTTCTCAAGTTTGCTGTGTAAATATCTATTTTTAAAATAAAATGGAGGTATTGTATGCGTTTTCTGGTCAAGTGGGTCCTTTACGCCCTGGCAATCGGGATCATCGCCTATATCCTGCCCGGAGTCAGCCTGGATGGTATATTCGCCGCCCTGGTCACGGCCATGGTCCTCGGGTTGGCCAACGGCTTTGTTCGGCCGGTCCTGTTCTTCTTCACCCTACCCCTTACCATCCTGACCCTGGGGCTGTTCATTTTCGTGCTCAACGCCCTGATGGTCCTTCTGACGGCGGCCATCGTGCCGGGTTTCACCGTCGCCGGGTTCTGGTGGGCCGTCCTGTTCTCCCTGGTCCTGTCGGTGGTGATCTTCTTCCTGGGGGAAGCGACGGAACCGCCGGACAGGACCGTTCGTTACGTCAGATATGGACCCGACGTGAGGAGAGAAAAGGACGTTAATTAAGCCCCCGTTTAATGTTTAACGTTTAATGTTTAACGGGGAAAAACGGTGCGCAGTGCATCCTCCTTCGCGTAAAGCCACGGAGGACAAGGAGTTCAGGGTGCAGAAGTACATTTTACTTCCAAACCCCTCCGTAACTTCTGGGAAACCAGGTACAGGCGCTGCCTTTCAGAACTCCATCCATCAAACAGCAAACCTCAAACCCGTAGCCTAACCTAAAACTTTTTCTGGAACCGAAAATGGTAGACAAATAAAAAGCAGTTTGATACCATAAAACAACATACGATTTCCTTCCAGGGTTCCCGACAACCCGGGGGAACCGTTTGATTTCTGAGGCAGGTATTCTTCCGACAGAGGAAACCCGCCATCTCGAAAACATAGTGAGGGGAAAAACCATGACAACACAAACCTCGAAGATCAGTTGGACCAAAACAGACGAGGCCCCGATGCTGGCAACCTACTCTCTTCTCCCTATAATCCGGGCATTTACCCAGGGCTCCAACATCGAGATTGAACTGAGGGATATCTCTCTGGCCGGGAGGATTCTTGCCAACTTTCCCGAAAACCTGACCGAAGGAAAGAAGATTCCCGATGAACTGGCAGCCCTTGGCGAGCTCGCCAGAAAACCCGAGGCGAACATCGTAAAACTGCCTAATATCAGCGCGTCCATCCCCCAGGTCAAGGCGGTGGTCAGGGAACTCCAGGAACAGGGATACGACATCCCTGACTTCCCGGAGGAGCCGAAAAACGACTCGGAGAAGGAGATCAGGGAGAGATACGGCAAAGTCCTGGGAAGCGCCGTTAACCCGGTCCTCAGGGAAGGAAACTCAGACCGCAGGGCCGCGGAAGCGGTAAAGCAGTATGCGAAAAAGCATCCTCACAGGATGGGCGAATGGAGACCCGATTCCCAGACACACGTGGCGACCATGAGCGACGGGGACTTCCTTGCCAATGAGAAATCAACAACCATGGCCAGGGCGACGGAAGCAAGGATCGAATTTGTGGACGAAAGCGGCAAGGTGACGCTTCTCAAGGATAAGCTGCCGCTCCAGGCCGGGGAGATCGTCGATGCCACGTTCATGAGCAAGAAGGCCCTCGTAAAATTCTTCGAAGAGCAGATTGAGGACGCAAAAGCCAGGGGTGTGCTTTTCTCGCTCCACATGAAAGCCAGCATGATGAAAGTGTCCGACCCCATTATCTTCGGTCACTGCGTCAGGGTCTTTTTCCAGGAGTTGATCGAGAAGCATTCGGATACAATTACGGAGCTCGGTGTCGATTTCAACAACGGCCTGGGTGATCTTTACACGAAGATGCAGAGCCTTCCCGAAGCCAAAAGGGCCGAGATCGAGGCGGACATCAACGAGATCTACCGGAAGCGCCCCGATCTGGCCATGGTGAACTCGGACAAGGGAATCACGAACCTGCATGTGCCCAGCGATATCATTATCGATGCATCCATGCCCCCCATGATCCGCGAGGGAGGGAAGATGTGGGGTCCCGACGGCGAGCTTCACGAAACAAAAGCGGTCGTCCCCGACCACAGCTATGCAAGCCTCTACCAGGAGGCGATAGAAAACTGCAAGAAACAGGGTGCCTTGGATCCGGCAACGATGGGGACCGTCCCGAACGTCGGCCTGATGGCGCAAAAAGCGGAAGAGTACGGTTCACACGACAAGACGTTCCAATCCCCCGGAAAGGGAATCATCCGTATTGTCGACGCGACGGGAAGCACCATCCACGAAAGCTTCGTTGACGAAGGGGATATCTGGCGCTCCTGTACCGTCAAGGACGGAGCCATACGGGACTGGGTGAAACTGGCCGTCAAAAGGGCGAAGGCAACGGGTGCACCGGCTGTATTCTGGCTGGATAAAACCAGACCACACGATGTGGAGCTCATAGAAAAGGTAAACAGATATCTGAAGGATCACGACACGAACGGTCTGGAGATTCATATCATGTCCGTGTCCCAGGCGACGAAATTTTCCTTTGAGAGGATGAGAGCGGGTGAGAATACCATTTCCGTGACAGGCAATGTGCTGCGGGATTACAACACGGATCTTTTCCCGATCCTGGAGTTAAACACCAGCGCGAAGATGCTCTCCATCGTACCTCTTATGAACGGAGGCGGCCTTTTCGAAACGGGGGCCGGCGGGTCTGCGCCCAAGCACGTTCAGCAGTTTGTTGAAGAAGGGCATCTCCGGTGGGATTCCCTCGGTGAGTTCCTGGCCCTTGCGGAGTCGCTGGAACACCTGGGCAATACCACCGGCAATGAGAAAGCCAAGGTCCTTGCCGAGTCCCTCGGTCAGGCCAACGGGAAGTTCCTGGACAACAACAGGTCGCCTTCACGAAAGTGCGGCGAGCTGGACAACCGCGGGAGTCACTTCTACCTCGCCCTTTACTGGGCCCAGGCGCTCGCGGAGCAGACCAGGGATAAGGAACTCCAGGCACGTTTTTCCAGGCTGGCGAAGGAACTTGAAGATAACGAGGCCAGAATTATTGATGAGCTCAACGCTTCCCAGGGAGCGCCCAAGGAACTGGGCGGCTATTATAACCCTGACTCTGAAAAAACGGCCAAAGCGATGCGCCCCAGCGCAACCTTCAATGCAATAATAGGGTTGGGAGAGTAAAAAGAAGGATTTCAAATTTCAAAAAAATATCAGTGATTCGTGATTGGTGATTAGTGATTGTTTTTCCCAATTACCAGTCACGAGTCGCTGATCACCGTTTTCCACGTTAAACGCCTGCCCACCATAGCTTCAGCGACGGTGGGTTAAACGTTAAACGGAGATCAAACCTCAAACCTCAAACTTTCAAACTTTCAAACATTTTTCTCAATCGGGGCGCACATAGCGCTCTTCGCACTTTGAAAACTTTGCACACCGCACTCGCCCGAAGGACGTCTACGTGTCAAACTAATTCGTTGTCTCTTTTCTGAAATACTGAACCAACTCGACGGTGTAGACCGCAAAGAGCACCAGGGCGGCGCTCCCGCCCAGATAAGCACCGACAAGAGGCTTCCCCAGGTCGGCCCACGTGTAAATAACTGCCATGCTGAATACTGAGAGAAGGACACCGGAACCGGAAAACAGAAAAGGATATTTTTTTCCTGAAAACCTCCGCTGAAGGAGAAGGAGCCCGATGGGCCAGAAAAAAGCCAGCATATTCAGCCAGGCACCTATCTCATCCAGGTCGAGGTATTCCCTGGCATAGTTGATCACTGTTCTCGTCTCAGTGTGTATTTTGCTCCCATCGGGGAGAGTTTCACCGGGATCAACGTTGATAGGGACGGTGTACGAACAGCTGGACATGGGCAGGAAAAAAGAGAGGAGCAGTGCTACCGCCGCGACGATCCGGATTATTTGACGATATCTTCTCATGATCCCT
>CBFDCL010000045.1:0-17227 GCA_965603295.1 uncultured bacterium
CCGGTCGGTACTGGATCCTAAATCCAGCGCGTCTGCCAGTTCCGCCATTCTCGCAAGCGGGGTAATTATACAACGACTCGCAGGGATGGGGAATAACCGGAGAGGGGATCTGGAAAACCCAGCCAAAGGCTGCATCCGGGCCCTGGGCCACCGTTCCATACCGAAGATCCCCCCTAAACCTTTTTCCCTCCGGAGTGTCCTAACCTTAACTCGGATAACAGTGACCGTGCGTCTTTTCGGACCCACGGATCCGAGACCGCCTCTTATGGAGACAACGGAACGATAGAAAATTTACGGAGGGAAAAACAATGGAAACAGGAAAAAGGCTCCTCACGATCTTTGCGGCTGCGGTTCTCCTCGCAGTTCTGTACGTCCCCGCAATGGCTGCAAGCGAAACGGCGGACCAACAAATGCTCCAGGAGCAGACCCGCCTCATGGCACAGATTCAGCAGGACACCGGAATGTCCCCCGAGAATGTTGAGGCCCTCAGGATGGAACTTCGCACCTCAACCCGCGCGGCAGGGGAAAGCGGCCCGGTCAGGGCTATGGTGCGTACGGCTCACGCTGAAGGCTGTCAGGGACAATGCCTCCGTGAAACCCTTCGCCTGATGACAAAAGCCATGGACGAGGGCCTGACGGCAGGGAAAGCCCAGAACATGCTCCGGAAGGAGATCCGCAACTGTGTCAGGGAGCGCAATGAGACGGGTATTTCCGAAAGCGAGATGTGTGACAGGCTTCGCAGCCGCATGGAAACAAAGCTCATGAAACGCCTTCGCACCGGACAGGGTACTGCCGCCGGTTCAGGAAAAGGCGGGGGAATGGGCGGTAAAAAATAAAATCGCGGATGATTGGTAAGCGTTTAAAGAGTTTGAGGTTTGAAGTTGCGGTGAAGCACGTTGGACCCGCCTTCTCTAAAGCTTCGGCGTGGCAGGCATTAGACGTTGGACGTTAGACCACGAACCAGTTTGATGTTCGAAGTTTGAGTTTGAAATCCGTGACCGGTGATTGGTAATTAGTGACTGGTTTAACCCGGTCACTAATTACCGTTTTTTTCTGGACTCTGGACTTTATCTTCTCCGCGTCCCCGTTTTCCCGCGTCTCCGCATCGAATATTTTCTTCCCGGGTCTTACTCTTTCTTCACCTTCCTGATCCGGCACCTCATGTACTGCCCCTTGAAAGGCCATCCACCGCTCACCGGGTCGCATTTTTCCGGGTCGTCATCCGTTGTAACGTTGATGTTGGATTCCCACATACCGAAGAGGGAAGGTGCCTCCGGTGGTTGTTCGGGGAACCACCATCCGTGCTGGGTGCTGATACAGTCAGGCGGCAAGGTCGTCACCAGGCGGGCCTTCTGGCGGCAGCGGCCCAGGGGTGTTTCGATCCAGACCCAGTCTCCGTCTGAAATGCGGTGTCGCATGGCGGCATCCACGTGGATCTCGACGATGGGATCCGGGTAGAGGCTGCGAAAGCCCTTCACGTGCCTGAACTCGCTGTGATGATAGGGCATGATCCTCACTCCGGACAGGTTCAGCATGCCGTACTTCTTCCACGAGTCATCCGGGGGAGATGGTTCTGTGTAAGATGGCAGCGGATCGTACCCCAATTCCCCCAGAATTTTTGAGTGGATCTCGACCTTTCCCGAGGGTGTAGCCAGCCCCTCGGCGCACTGACCGGGCCTGACCTCACCTTTTTCCCATCGCTGCTGCCGCACGAATTCCCCCAGGGTTTTCACCCCCCTTTTTTCGAAAAGGGGAGCCAGGCGATATTCCCATGTCTCCTCGAAGGTTTCCTGGGGCCATTCATCCTCCTGGCCCAGGCGAAGGCCAAGTTCCCTCCAGAAACGGTAATCGTCATACCGGTCGTACCGGCCTTCCACGGAAGACGGCAGGGCGGCCTCCCCTGGCTGGACAAGGGGATAAGCCCCGATGGAACAAAAGTTCCCCATATCCGGCCGCTCCAGCCAACTGGCAGCTGGAAGAACGTAGTCGGAGATGACCGCCGTCGGGGTCCAGGTCAGGTCCAGGGTCACGAGCAGGTCCAGCGACATGAGGGCATCATGGACTAACCTGGTATTTCCGTAAGACAGGAGCGGGTTGCTGGCGGATGAGATCAGAGCCCGTACGGGATAGGGCTGACCGGTGAGCATGGCCCTGAAGACGGAAGGGGCATGGGCCATGCAGTTCAGGTAGGCGCCGGCGGGATGGTTCTCCCCCCATTTTTTCCGGACCTGTTCTTCAACCCGCTCCCAACCCGGGTAACTCAGGAAGCGAAAACGGTTCGCACCGATCTGTTTCGCCCTCTGGGCTGCGGAGAGAGATTCATTTCGCTCCATCGCCGCATCGGTAACGAACCCATCCGGCGGACCGGCGACGAGCATGCCCCCTTCGGAATCAACGCTGCCGCAAAGGGCCAGCAGAATATTGATCGCGCGCACCGCCTGGATGCTGTTAGGAGGGCTGTGTTCCGAGGCCACTCCAATAACGATGTTCGAAGGCTGGTGGGAAGCGAAGAACCGGGCGGTCTGGACTATCCGATCGGTGGTCAGGCCGCAGATGGAGGCCGTCCTCTCGGGGGTGTATTCCTCCAGCCTTTTTTTCAGGTCTTCGAACCCTGAAGCGCAGTCCCTGACGAACCGGTGGTCGTACATCTTCTCCCTGACGATAATGTGCATCATCCCCATCGCCAGGGCGGCGTCGGTACCCGGACGGATCGGAACCCAGAAGTCAGCCTGACGGGCGGGCTCGGTAAACCTCGTATCCACAACCATCGTGGCGATCCCTGCCTTCTTCGCCTTTAGAAAGGAGTTCCAGGAGGAAGGGCTTCCCTCGTGGGAATTGCGGCCCCACATGGTGGAAAGCTTTGTTATGCCCTTCTTCCTGTCCGGAACAAGGGCGCCGCCGAAGGTGGTAAGCCAAACCATACTCCGGGGGCCATAACAGATGGTGACCGCTCCGAACCGGTTGGGGCTCCCGAACAGGTTCATAAACCGGGTCTTAGCGAACTCCCACGCTCCCCTACCCGTCCCCGAGCTGGTGGCCAGGGTTTCCGCCCCGTAACGGGACTTCAGATCGGTGAGCTGGCCCGCGATCTCGGAAAGGGCCTGTTCCCAGGAGATCCGTTCCCAACGGTTTTCCCCTCGGTTCCCGGACCTTTTCATCGGATAATCGAGGCGAAAAGGGCTTTCCTGGTACTCTTTCGAGAGGGAAGGGCGGACACAGTGGGAACCGGGCACGATGGGCGCCCTGGTGTCAACCGTCACCCGTTCTACACAATCACCTTCAAGGTACACCTTCACGGCGCACCCCCGGCTGGAGCAGAAGTAACAGGACGAGTATTTTACTTCCATACCATTCCTTTACCGCAGAGGTCGCGGAGAAATGCCCATAGGAATTAAACAAGGGTAAATCAGCAAGGACGGCTGTGAGAAGTGATTAACAGGAAATCTCTTTTTCAATTTTCCTCTGCGTTTCTTCCGCCTTCGCTAACGCCCGTCGATCAGCTTCGACGGACAAGCCGCTTGCCCGCTCTGTGGTTAATTTCATTTTATTTAACGTTTAAATCTGGCTGATCATCTTCTCCAGGGTGGGCAAACCGTCTTCCGGTTTCTCGTTCTGCCAAGTGACCCAGTCACGCAGCTTTTCCAACGGTTTCCCATCGGCTATGGCCTGCCTGGCCATGTCGACCCCCTCCTGGAGGTCTTTCGCCTTGCCGGTGATGTAAAGGAGGGGGGCAGTATTTAAACAGATGATATCGGCCCTCGGGCCGGTATCCTTTCCCGCCAGGACCGCGAGAAGGGCCTTGGCATCAGCCTGGACGTCCCGGGAGGAGGCCACCTGTTCGAAGGTTCCCTTCTTGATCCCGAAGTCCTCCGGCGTGATGGTGTAGTTCTCAATGGATCCATCTTCGGCCAGTTCGGCGACGTGGGTGGGGCCGAGGGTGGAGACCTCGTCCATCCCTTTCCCGGAGGTTTCCTCCAGGCCGTGCATGACGAAGGCTCGCTTGAACCCCAGTTCCTTGAGGGTCCGGATCTCGATGTTGATCATCTCAACATTGGGGACGCCCATTACCTTAAAATCGGGCATCGTGGGGTTGAGCAGGGGACCGACAAGGTTAATGGCAGAACCGAAGCGGATCTGGGAAAGAACGCGGGCCAGGGTCTTTGGATGAACGGTGGGAAGGAACGCGTTCCATATGCATATTCCCGCGTTTTCGATGCTTTTTTTCGGCAGATCTGGGGCCTGTTCAACGTTAACCCCGAAAGCCTCCACCACGTCCACCGCCCCGCAGTTGGATGAGATGGCCCTTGCGGCATGGCGCACAACGTAAAGCCCGATGGAAGCCCCTATAACCGCTGCCCCGGTGCTGATGTTGATGGTTTTTAACGTGTCGGCTCCCGTTCCGCAGTTGTCGATAAGGGGCTCGGGGGTGTCCACCTTTACCTTGGTAGTGTCATATTCGTAAAGGGCTTCAAAGGTCCCGGCCACCTCCTCCGGGGTTTCTCCCTTGGCTTTGAGTGCCCCGATAAATCCGCCCTGCTGGAGGTCGCTTTGCTCCTCCTCGCAGATCTGTCTCCAGCACTCCCTCGCTTCCTCCCTGGTGATATCCTGGCCATGGGTGAGATTGACAACGATCGTTCCAAAATCTCTCCAACGTGCTTCCTTGTCTCCCATTGGTTTCTCTCCTCCTATGTTTTGATCCTGTTTTTTTTGTTGGTATTTTTTATGGCACCGTAAACGAGATAGACATAGTCGCCGATGGTCTCGTTTTTTATCAGAATAAAATGGGGAATGTTACCCTTCGGCCAGAAGGAGGCCCGGCCGGCCGGAGTGACCGAACGTGATCCCCCGATGACAAAGGGGCAGAGGATGAGGTGGAGTTCATCGTAGAGCCCCCCGGCTATCATGGACCGATGGACGGTTCCACCTCCTTCCACCAGCAGGTTTTGTATCCCGAAGTCCCTGTGGAGCTGTTCCATCAGAGGACCGAGGCCGACAAAGCGTCCCCGGCCAGAGGTAACGATATGAGCCCCTTTTTCCCTGAGGGCTTTGACCCGGCCCGCAGGAGCATCTCTGGTCACCACCACTACCGTCGGGGCTTCCGGGCCGAGGACCCTCGCGGAGGGGGACATCTCAGCCAACCCGTCCAGGATGATTCGCGTCGGATTTTTCCCACCCCCGTCCCTTAGCGTCAGGCGGGAATCATCCAGCAGGATGCAGTTCAGTCCAACCATGATACCGTCCACACCGGCCCTCATGGAGTTGTGCCGCGCCATGACCTCCCCGCTGATAAGTTCCGGGCCTATAGGGTTGGACCGGCCCGGCGGCCGCCGCGGGGAGATCTTCCCGTCCAGACTGACAGCGACGAGCATGAAGGTGAAAGGGCGATCCATAATAAAATCCTAAGTCCTAAGTACAAAGTCCTAAGTACAATGTGGCAAGTCCTGAGTGCTACGTCCAAAGTGCTAAAATTAACCTTATTCCTAAGAACTTATCTCTTATCACTTACCACTTATCTCTTAACTCTTCGTAATTGCTCCCTTTGGCCGCAGCGACAAAAGCCCTCATTTTTTCCGGATCCTTGACCCCTGGACTCGCCTCCACCCCGCTGATGACATCCAGGGCGTACGGTTTGACCTTTCTGACCGCCGCGGGAACGTTCTCAGTGGTGAGGCCTCCCGCCAGGATGACCGGCAGGTTGATCCGGCTGGTTATTTTCGCGGCCATGTCCCAATCCAGGGCAACACCGGTTCCCGCCGGCATAGAAGATGTCTGGGAATCCACAACAAGGGCGCTGATTCCCGATTCCGCCAGGAGCTCCCCGGCCTTGACCGGATCGGTCTCATCGAAGCGGGCTTGCCCCGTGTCCACGTTTACACGCAGCGCCTTGATGACCTTGATACCGGTACCCTCGAGCTTCCCCAATACCTCTTCGATCTCAGCCAGGGTCTCGTCCCCGTGCAGTTGCAGGACTTTTGGGTTGACGATGCGGGCAATCCGGATCATCCGATCCGGCGACCCTCCCACCACCGCCACGGTGGTCAGGAAGGGCGAGGCCGCCAGCACCAGTTCGGCCGCCCGTTCCCTGGAGAGGTTCCAGGGAACGGGCACGGGGTATTCGGTGACAAAACCCACGGCATCGGCGCCGGCCGTCTCAGCAAAGTTCAAGTCCTGCCGGCTCATCATGCCGCACATCTTGACACGGACCATCCGGTCAACCGCCTCCGGGCACGCCAAAATCGCTGACACAAGCCGCCGGATCCGCAGCCTGGAGAATAGCAGTTCCCACCAGGATCGCATGAGCGCCTGCTTCAAAAGCCCTTCGGGCATCATCCGACGAGAGGATCGCACTTTCCGACAGGATGGCCACACCATCAGGGACGAGAGGGGCAAGATCCTCCGTCACGCTGACATCACCGTCGTCCTTCTCAAGGGCTGTGATATCCCGATTGTTGATGCCGATGATCCCCGGTCGCGGCACGAGGCCCAGCGCGAACCGAAGCTCGCTCTCCGTATGAACCTCAACGAGGGGTTCCAACCCCAGTGAAATGGCTCTCCGATAAAGACCCGTTATTTTCAGTTCCGGCATCGTGGCAACAATGAGCAGAATCGCCGCTGCTCCGGCGTCGATGGTCTCGTCGATCTGCCAGGCCGAGGAAATGAAGTCTTTCCTGAGAACAGGAAGGGACACCGCATTGGTCACCTGACGAAGCAGATCCAGGCTCCCGCCAAAGTGAACCGACTCTGTCACCACCGAAAGAGCACACACACCAGCCGCTTCAAGAACTTTCGCCAGGTCGACCGGGTCACGGCCTGCTACAAGCTCACCGTCCCTGGGTGAAAACGGTTTGATATCCGCGGCCAGCGACAGTTTTCCATTGTCGATGGCTTTTAGGATGCTTTCGGAAAAATATCGGCTCATTCGCCCATGGTTTCGGCCCAGACCTTTTCCATGTCGTGTTTCGAGTAGGCACGAAACGCCATCTGGGTGTTGGTTTTAGTGATGCCAGGGACGCTCCCGATCTGCTGGGTCACGAGCACTGCCAGGTCATCGTACCTGCTGACCTTGCAGATCGCGAGTATGTCAAACTCTCCGGAAACGGAGTAGACCTCTGCCACCCCATCGAGCTCAGTGAGCGTCTCCGCCGCTTCGTGGACCTTTCCTACCTCGCAGTTCATGACAACGATGGCCGTAATCATCCTTCACTCCTTTTTGTTTGATTATGGTTTTTCCGCAGGACTCCATCCCGCCAATAATGGGATATCCATCATACGTCAGGACAGCCGTTTTTCGCAACGGGGAGAGAGAAATACCAGCACGAGGTACTTGGTACTTGGTACCTGTTTCCCGGTATTTGTTCATTTCTCGATAGTGTAGAGCAAATCAGCTCCGGTATTAGCGCCGGATTCTCCCTGGAGGAAAAATTTGTCGCTCATACGATACCCGAACTGGAAAATGCTGAATGCCTGAAAAAGTCCCACCCCGTAACGGACATAGACACGGGGTGAAAGAGAACGGCCCACTACCAGAGCTGCTTGCTGAACGTCCGATTCCGTCTGGACCGAAACCTCTTCGAGTCCGAAGGCTCCGCCAATGCGTTGGGCCAAAGCCTCGCCTTTTGTGAGTCCCATAGAAAGGGCCGCGGTCGCCAGAGTCTGGCCTTCGTCGCCCGAAGCCCTTCGAAGCGGCTTGCCCAGCAGGAGATAGGAAAGCGCATCTGCCTGATCCATCGGCGGATCAGAGAACAGGGAAATCTCCGGCGCCATCAGAGTCCCGTGCACCAGTATGCCCGCAACCACTTCTTCCGAGCGGCGGACAGCCCGAATATCCAGACCGGGATTCTGTAGAGGACCGCCGGAAAAGATCAGCCGGCCCTTTTCCACGGTGAGCTTCTGCCCGTAGGCCCGGTACTGACCTTCCAGGATGTTCAGTTCTCCAGTGCCTGAAGTCACTTTACCCGGTTCTTCAACTATGCGAAGCGTACCCGTGATGCGGCCGGTCAAACCAAAACCCTCAAACAAAACTTTATCTTCCAGGGTAACTGTGACATCCGCCCTGGTGAGGAACTCTCCCCGTGGAGGCGCTCCCACCTCACCATCTACGATTGCCACATCCGGGGAGACTCCGCCGCCTTCGGGCAGCTCCCTGGGTTTCAGTTGAGCCTCGGGTACCATTACAGAACCCGTTATCCTCAGTGAATCCTTGTCTCCTTCCAGTTTCAGGTCCGGAGACATGACGAGGAAGACCTGCGGGATCCGAGCCGCTGTCAACCGGTCACCCGTTATCCTGATCTCCCCTGACGGTTGACTTCCTTCCACCATTTTCAGGCTCCCGTTGATGTCCAGGCGCCCCTGACCGGAGATCAATCCCATTGTCAAATCGGCTCTTTCCTGTCCGCTTCCCGTCAGGCTCCCTTTTATCTCTTTAAGGTTGAGTCCGAGCGGGGTTACGAGGACATCGCCTTCGTCAAGGCGAAAACCTCCATCGATGCGCGGTTTGCCAAGAGTTCCGCCCAGTCTTAAATCCACTGAAAAAATACCTTCGGGTTTATCGAGGCCCGGGAAAAAGGCCTGGATGACCACGAGATCAGTCAACCGCCCCTTCATGCTGCTATCAACGGCCTGATCCGATGCCGATCCAACAGGAGACGGAAGGATCAGTCCAGGGAGAAGGAGACGGCCTTCGATAACATCTCCCTTCCCGCCACCGGTCCGAACGCTGAAGGTAGAATTCAGTCCTTCCGGATCCAGGGTGGCAAAAAGATCCGCTCCATCGAAATCGAACGGGGCCCAACTGCCAAGACCTGTAGGATACAGGATCGATCCCGGCGTTGAGGACATCTCGACCCTGCCACTCAGGCGGCTATCCTTTAATCCTCCTTCGACGACGCCGCTCACACGGCTCACCAGGTTAACAGGCAATCCGGTCAGGGAAATCAGACGGGAGAGAGGAACATCAACAAGACGGAGAGATCCTGTAACTTCATTATTCTTCCACTGGCTCCCTGCGCAGAAACGGGAATTCCCCGACCCAAGACATACCGGACCGATCACCCCATCCTCGTGTGACAGGAAAACAGGCGCTTCCTCCTGGAGGATCCACGTCTCCCCATCGCCGGCAGCCCATTGGGCTTTTTTCAAAGATCCGCTCCAGCGCCCGCTGTCCCAGGAACCGGATCCCCGGATGTCCATACCAGAGTCCGGAAACTTCACCTGAAGGCTGACTTCACTACTGTCAGGGCCGCCGGAACCTGTCAGCAGTACCTCATTGATTGGATTGTCAACAATGAGGACATCTTTTCCCTGGACACGAAGGTAGTTCTGACCCACACCCGCCCAGTCAACCCTCGCTTCCGCCCGCGCCTCCCCCACCGACCAGCCTTTCCCCGACATCTTCGACGCCGTAATAGAGACGTTAAAAACCGGTGCTGAGTGACTGCCGGAAATCTCCCCACTGCTTAAAAGAGTGCCGGAATAATCCGGCAGGATCCCACCCAGATCCGGTACGGAGAGCAGCCACGACCCCGAAAGGGTATCTTCACTCCGGGAAAGGGAAGCACTTGCAGCGGCATCACCCAGGCCAACCTCAAATTCGTGTAGGGAAAGGGTTTCGGGAGACCATTCCAGGCGGCCAAGGCCTTTCACCGTCTGTTCCCGAAGAACCCCCTGGAGATCCTCGACCAGTAACTCCAGCTTTTTTTCTTCCTCGGTCAACTCTCCTGAAATTCGAAAGCCCAAGCTGATATTACCGGGTAAGGGCGCATACAGAACACCTGGATCCAGACGGGTCGCATCTCCGGAAACCTGCACTTTCAGCCCGTCGCTCCAGAGAAGGCCGATCCGGGCGTTGACCTCTCCATCAAGAAGGCCGGCGACGAGGGTCCCGCGCCACCCTTCCCGAGCCAGGCTCCCTTCAATATCGGCATTGAGCTCCATTCCGGCCATTTCCAGGACACTGATGGACCCCCTCTGCCGGTTCCCCATCCCCCTCATCTGCACAGCAGACCCTGCGGCCTCCCACTTTCCAATAGAAAACGGCCCTGACCCGGCTTCGATGGTGTAAACAACCTCCTCTTCTCTCCGGATTTCGGCCGACACCTCCAAGCCGGACACAGCCAGTTCGGCGCTTTGGAATTCATCGCTGTTTAGAAAAGCTGTCAAAACGGGTTCATTGCGGGGACCAGTGATCCACCCTTTGCCGGTGAGATCGCCTGATACATCGGTGAGAAGTTCCGAAATGTCCGGGACAACCAGGTCCCATCGGAGGTTCAATTCCTCTTCCATCTTCCCGCTTGCCGAAAAGACCCCGCTTCCCGACTCCATTCGGAATTTTAAAAGCTCAGCATGATCACCTGAAACCGACGCAACCGCGTTTCCCTTGAAGGGCCGCCCCGCGAACCGTCCATCGAATCCGTCAAGATCCAGATCAAAAACCCGGTCGCCGCTCACCAGCGAACCTGTGAAAGATCCGGAAAGGTTCAACATGGAAAGTCCCGACGTCCAGGCTTCCGCCGGGTTCAGGCCTGCCGCGACAAGAGTGCCGGAGAAAACGATCCCTTCAGACCAGGTGACGGATCCCTCCACGGCTGCGGTACCGCCCAGGGCCTCAGTGTGTATCGAACCGTCCCATCCGCCCTCACGGAATCCGCCATTGACCGTGACCGTTCCGGACAGGGGTCCGGATTCGATTCGCCCTTCGACCACGTGAGAGGCCGGACAACCTTTGCCGCTTAACTGAATGCTTTCAAAACCGCGGCTGCCGGCCCGAAAATTATCCAGCCTCAGGTCTGCCGCCGAAATTTCCAAAGGACTTGCTGTCCCTTGCGCATGGACTGTCAAGTCATCTATTCCCAATGCCTCGGTATTCAGGCCCTGTCCCTCCGCCTCCAGTGACCATTCCAGCCCCTCCGCCCAACTGAAACCACCCCGGACATGCGCCTTCCCGTCGGGAGGGCAAAGCTTCATATCGATGTATTCCAGAGATTTCAGATCTCCCCTGGCCTGGAGATTAAGGGGCATCCTTTGAAAGCCCCGTCCTCCCAGGGACCCCTGAAGCTCGATGTGGTAATCGGAAAGAGTCCCTCTAACGGCGACTTCTCCGTCCGGGCTCCAAACAAGGGGATCGGGTCCGTCGAAAGGCCACATCAGGTCATGCCACGCGGCAGTCACATCCAGAGAGCCCTGGCGTCCTGGGTCCGTGAACGTCCCCGCGGCTTCTATCCGGAGCGGACTGTCCCGCAGGGAAACTTTTAACTCCTTCAAACGGACAAGATCAGATTGTCCTTCAGCCTCCAAAGAGATGTCCGCGGAATGTGTTCCCAATCCCGGCATTCCGAAAGCTATGGCATCGCTCTCGAAACTAAAAGACTTCATGGTGCCGCGGCCGTTTATTCGGCCCGTGAGATTTCCCAGGTTATCCCGTGACAGAAACCAACCGGGATCAAGATCCCTGAACATGGCCTCCGCTTCCCAGAATGGTTCCTCCCCACGGAAAGTCATGAATCCCATTACCTCCCCCCGAAAAGGTTCCGTCACATTTTGTCGGATATGCAGCGTTTCGAAGGGTCCCTTTATTGTCCCTTCACCTTTGATAATCCGGTCTTCTTTCAGCCGTATGGACCAGGACAGTTCCGACTCCACTGAAAGATCCTGCGCAAGATCCATGTTCCCGGAAAGCGTCAGTTCGCCTTCCGGCCTCGCGAGAAAAAGTTTTTCAACCTTCAGGAAACGGCCATCCGTTTCCCCGGAGAATTGGACGCGGTCCGCAAGGAGCTGATCTTCCCTGTCTTCCTGCCGGAGAGTGAGATTTTCGATGGACAGGTTGCTAACGATCAGTTTCCGGAGTAACCCGAATCCGCCCCCCTTTCGGTCTGTTGTCTGAGCCCCCGATCCGTGGGATCCGGGGAGGGCGATCCTGACGCCAGATGCCGAGATATCCCGTATCCTCAATGCCAGGAACATCAGGCCCGGGAGGTCCAGCCTTAGATCCATCCCGTCGATGGAAAGGGAAAAATCCTCCATCCGGACATCTGCCTCCTCGAGGTGAATCGTTCCCGCCAACCTTCCGCTAATCCGGCTGACATGGACATTTTCCTCCGCGAAGTTCAGGAGAGTACCGACCATCATTCGAAGCCCTGTTTCCGTGAATAAAACCCAGAACCCGAGGAACAGCACCGCAAACGCCAGGAAACTGGCGGCCGCAACTAGGTTTCTCTTCCTTAAAGGTCCGGGCCGATATTCAGGTGCATTCTCCAAGGTTTTTCCTCTCGGCTCATAGCCCAGGCTACGTCCAGGCGGACTAATCCGATCACGGTTTGCCAGCGCCATCCCAGTCCTGCCCCTCTCTCCAGAGGATCGCCGGGATCGTCAAGCGCGTTGCCGATATCGGAAAATATCCCCATACTCCATTTGTCCGTGATCCGGTGCTCATATTCGAGGCTGCCTACAAGCAGATATCGGCCGCCTATCGTATTCCCCGACGCATCCTCAGGGCCCAGTGATTTATACGCAAAACCTCGTACACTTTGATCCCCGCCGGCAAAGAAGCGAAGGGTGGCAGGCATTTTTGAAAAATCGTCGACCCATGTGCTGCCCCCCTCTGCTCTCATGATTATTCGGCCCTGCCTTCCCACCCTGTTGATGGTTTTTGCCGTCAGTCTGGTCTGCAGAAAGGAGAAACCCGACAGGACGTCATCATCCGCACCCTGCAGTTCCCAGTCGATCCGGAATCCCTTACCGGTAGCCACCCTGTTATCCGCCCTGACGTAATTCCAGCCCATGCCTGGAATCAAGAGGGCTATTCGGCCCTCATCGGTTGCAACGTCGTAATTCTCCCAGAGGTATTTTATAAAAGCCGTATAGCTCGCCCTGCCCCGGAGCCAGGAACGGTTTACACCCAACAGGAGACTGTCACTGTCAATCTCCCCCACTCGTTCCCGCGCAACGGCCGCAGAGTAATCCAGAAGGTCCGTTCGGGGTCGGCGCAGAGGGATCGTATAACGCCCCGAAAGCCTGGTCTTGATCTGCGACACCAGGAGATCCGTCCTTACCCGGTGGACATCCTTGTTGATTCTCCTGTGCTCCCAACCGGTACGGAATCTTGGCCCCGTATCAGTCCCATAGCCGACACCGGCTGAAAACTTCCTCGACGGACCCGGTTCGAGGATCACCTTCACCGGTACCGCCAGACCAATAGACTCCTCTCGTGAAGCGTCCACCTCCACGCGGCTGAACTGGCCGGAATCATAAAGCGAGTTCTGAAGTTCAAGAAGAACTTCGTTCGCAAAAGGATCACCCGGAGAAAAATTGATGTAGCCGCGAAGATACGATTCCGAGAGAAACTCCTGTTGAAAGGTAACAGGGCCAAAAACGAATTGCGGCCCGGTTTCCAGGTGCAGAATTACCTGGGCGGTTTTCTCCAGGGTCCTGACCTGAACCTCGTGCCGCAGGTAGCGGGCATCGAGAAATCCACTTTGAACTGCTGACGCCAGAAGCGTTTTTTTCCCCTGCTCGTAGGTCCTGTGATTTAGAGGAGCACCCATTTTCAATGGAAAACCCTTTTTACTTTCTGAAAGCCGTCTATGGGCAGCCCCGGAACCCTGGATCTCCAGGTCCAGGCGGGTGACCAACACCGGGTCACCTAAATTCACTTTGTAGACAGCTTTGAAACGTCCTTCGGTTTCTTCTAGTCTGGATTCCACAGTGGCGCTGTAATAGCCGAAGGGACGCAGCGCCGCTCTGATTTCTTCCGAAGCCTGTATGTGGAGCCGGTGAACGAGGCCCTCCGAAAGATAGGGATGGTCTTTCTGCCTGCTGATCGACAGATCGGACAGGAGTGACGTGAGCAGTTCTCTCTCAAGTCCCTCCACTACGATCTCGACCTGGACAGCCAAGGCGCGGACAGGGAAAAGGAACAGTAACAACGCGGCAATAGTCAGAGCCATCGGCCAGATTGGATGGGAGCGTTGATGCCTTCGTACCCGGCGGGTTCTCCCGCGGATCGTCAGGGAAGAAATGTTGAATCCGGCAGTCATGATCATCAGTATAATTGAAGACAGCCCAGGTTAGGGAGTTCAAAAACGTGTATTAATCCACCCACCCCACAGGTTAAAATACAGGGAAGATGGACAAAGTCAGATCCACACACCTCAAACTTACCATGGCCTTACAGGGCGTTATGCTTTTGGGCCTGGCGTTTTCTTTTTACGAAAAACAGTGGCTCAACGCCCTTTTGATCGTAGGTATCCTTTTGCTTTCCCTTCTGCCTCACATTCTTAACAGGAGAATGCAGATTTACATCCCGCCCCAGTTCGAGATGCTGGCGATTCTCTTCGTTTTCGCCTCCGTCTTCCTTGGAGAGATCAGGAATTACTATTTTCGTTACTGGTGGTGGGATACCCTTCTTCACGCAAGCTCCGGTTTCCTTCTGGGGATCTTCGGCTTCCTTCTCGTCTATGCTCTCAATGAGGAGGAGCACATCGAAATCCACATGAAACCAAGGTTCGTGGCTCTCTTCTCTTTCGTGTTCGCGGTCGCCACAGGCGCGGTTTGGGAGATCTTCGAGTTCGCCATGGACGGTCTCCTCGGTTTGAATATGCAAAAGAGTGGATTAACCGACACCATGTGGGACCTGATCGTTGACACTTCGGGGGCCGCCCTTATTTCTCTTCTGGGTTATTTCTACATGTGGAAAAGTGAGGGGTATTTCCTGGAGCGCTGGATTAACCGGTTTATCGAAGGTAATCCACGACTATTCAAGCCGGGGAAAAAATAAGAACTGTTTCGGGCATTCTGTAGTCCGTCAGAGGGTGGGAGACCCCGGATCGCGTGGAAGGGGTCCGACGTTCTTCCATCCCTTCGCTGTCCTCTCCAGACGCCCGACCGCATCGGACAAACGCCGGACATTTTCGGCATAGGCCGGGTCCTGTTTGACAGGTTGCATAGGTGTACCGACTGAAATGAGGAATTTCCCACTCCAGAAAAGAATCAGGAGCGTAAGCAGAGGTAAGACGACAATATCGAAAAGGTAGGCAGCCGTCTGGCGCAGCACGGCGGAAGCAAGGGAACGGGAGCGCTCTTCGAGGTATTCCCCCATTTCCCTGAGTTTTTCCAATGGTATAATTCCGGACAAAAAATGGCTTACCCCTCCCGTAATGCCCTTGTTTTCGACAACCACCCCGGAAGGGTCCGTCCCGTTATAAGGGACCGGGACCGTCACCGATGGCGTCTGGATCCCGGGTTTTCCCGGATGCGCCTTTGCTTCCTCCTTCCCGATTCCGGGCATATCGTCCCGGAGTTCCTGGAATAAACGGGTCGCCTCTTCTATTGGTTTGGCTGTGATATGGGCGGAAACCCATCCGGCTCCTACGAAGGCCAGCGGCAGGGCGAGGTACACAATTAAGGTCATGACAAAAGCTACTGTCCCCATCCGGAGCAGGGCAATTCGGGGCTTCAACCATACTGGCCGAAATACGGTAAGGATAAGCGCGAGAACCAGGAAAACAAGCCCCGCCCAAAGGAACCAGGTCTCCACGGTTCCAGCCAGGTCAAGGACATACCCGGCGATATAATAGTAGGAGACGGCCGCGAGAAGGACCTTCCAGCCGAAGTTCACGTAATCGTAGACCGCCACGGCCAAGTCGCCGATTCTAACGTTCAGCACAAGGCCGATCTCGGAACTCCGCAGGACAGCTAACCCCACCTTCAATGCCGACAGGATCAGAAAACCTTCGAGAGCCCGTTCCCGCTGAACCTCAAGGTATTCCGAGGCGCTTTCCCGAACAACCCCGGCGCCGGCCTTATCGATCCCGGCTTGAAAAATGTTGTTTTTCGGAGTGGGGATGAAAGAGAGGATAAGGAGGAGAATAACCACCCCCAGAAGGAACCCGGGGGAACGAAAAAAGTTCGTAAAAGAATTCATGGTATCAGTAACCCGGGAGCCCGGAGACCAGGAAATGCGCCCTGAATTTGAGCGCGTTACCTCAACTGCTCCAGCAGGTTCAGGGGGATGAGATCCGTGCGGAGCCTGCCGAAATCCAGGCGGCGATCTCCGATGACAGCACGACGTTCAATTTCGGAACCGGACTGGGCGGAAACCGTCTTTTCTCTGCGGTCAATCCCGGATCTCCTGCTATCCGAACCGGTTCTCTTTTCAGGTTCTGTGTAATCCATGTTATTCCCTCCGGAAGCGCTTTCACTAAGGATTCCGATCTGTTTATAATTTTAACGGGAAAATGGGGGAAGGTAAAGGGGACTGCGAAGTTGAAAGTAACAAATAGAAAGGGGAAAGAGGATGGACATTCACCGTTTCTTTAGCTATCATTACGATAGCAACCGAAACGGAGGCAATTCATGTCCAACATCCTTGTCCGCGATCTCTCTTCCGAAACGATCAGGTTCATCAAGGCACGGGCCCATCGGAACAGCCGCTCAATGCAGTCGGAACTGAAAAATATCATCGAGATGGCCGCCCGGTCCGAATCCCTGGATACGGCCCTGCTCTCGGCCCGGATGCGCCGGATGCTGGGAGAGGGGGATCACCGTGACAGCGCTGACGTTGAGGAGGGGGACATCTAGATGATGCGCTTTGTCGTTGAGCCGGCTGTCGCCCTCAAGTGGTTCATTCCCGAAAGGCATTCCGCCACCGCGGCGAGACTCCTCGATGGGGGCTGTGAACTCCTCGCCCCGGACACCATCATCCCCGACGCCGGGAAGATCATTACGATTAAAACACGGTCGGGGGAACTTTCCAGGGAGGAAGGGGTCCAGGTACTTAACGCCCTGCGGTCTTCCCCGGTCTGGATTGAGGCATCAGAGCCTCTGCTGGAACCGGCTTTCTGGTTCTCCTCCACCATGGACCGGCCCCTGGGGGACGGTTTGAATATGGCCCTCGCGGTGGCTTCGGACTGCCGATTGGTAACGGCATCCAGGGAGCTTTTCGAACGTGTTCAGGGTACTCCGTTCGCTACTCACGTGAAATGGGTGGGGGACATACGCTGAGCCGCAATCAACGCGCTGGTGCTAAGTACTTAGTATAAGTCCTAAGGGAATAAACACTTATCACTTATCTCTTGGGACTTCTCAATTTTCGACGATGGGGAAGGAGAAAATTGAGTTGTCCAATCCCAAGTATCTCCTCGAGCTGAAGATCCGGGCCCAGAAGGCCCTGAACTCCGAACCGCCGGATGGACTCACGGGCTTTGCCGCGGCGTGGACCCTGTGGGAAGCGGTT
>CBFDCL010000046.1:0-16875 GCA_965603295.1 uncultured bacterium
ATCCCTTTTTGAAGTCCCTTTCACCGTTTTCAATCCGTACCGTATTTCCCCGTAACCTTTTGAAAACCTTTTTGTTTCCTTGACAAAGAAATGCCCCGACCTTATAGTGTGGGGCAAAGTGGTAAAAAGTGGGGAGATTCCTTGATATGAGCCAGGTTCCTTTCCGTGGCCGGCATCAGCACGCACTGGATGAAAAAGGCCGGTTAAGCATTCCATCCAGGTTCCGGGAGATTATCGCCCAGGAGCACGAAGGACGGTTGGTTGTCACCAATCTGCCCCTGTGCCTGGTTGCGTATACCCCGGAACAGTGGGACCTGATTGAATCCAGGACCTCAAGACTCTCCAACGTCAAGAGCAATGTCCAGAGTTTTCTTCGCTACTTCTATTCCGGGGCCACCGAGTGCGAGTTGGATCGCCAGGGCAGGATACTTATCCCCCCATCGTTACGGGATGCTGTTGATCTCGACAGACAGGTGGTTGTTGCCGGCATGTTCAACCGTATCGAGATCTGGAGTCAGGCAAAGTGGGATGAGGAGATGAAAAAGGCCGTGGAAAATTTCGACGATATCTCAGTCGAGTTGGCCGACCTCGGCCTTTAAACATCGTTTCCCTGCGCCGACGCGAGGGAGGCTTTTTTGACCGGAAACGAGGTGAAAGAATGCCACGTGCCGGTCCTGCTGGAGGAAGTGTTGGAAGCTCTCCGAATCCGGCAGGGCGGAGTTTACCTGGACGGGACGGTTGGGGCCGGTGGACATGCCGCCCGGATCCTGGAACGTCACCCGTCAGTCCGGGTCATCGGGATGGATCGGGACCCGGCGGCATTGAGAGTGGCCGCCGAAAGGGTGGGGAGGTTCGGGGACCGGGCCACCCTGATCCACGGTGATTTCCGGCACCTGGATGAGGCCCTGGCATCGAAAGGTCTAAGGATTATCGACGGGATCCTGCTGGACTTGGGGGTGTCCTCGATGCATCTGGATACCCCGGAACGCGGTTTCTCTTTCACCGGGGACGGACCTTTGGACATGAGGATGGATCAGACAGAGGGCCAGCCGGCCTCGGAGATCGTCAACAGCTGGGAAGCAGCAGATCTTGCGAGGATGCTCTTTAAGTTCGGGGAAGAAAAACGGGCCCGGGAGATCGCCAGAGCCATTGTCAGGGAGCGGGGGAAAACGCCTATTTTGACGACTACGCACCTGGCCCGAGTGGTGGCTTCTGTACCGGGAATGACGAAGATCAGAAAAATTCATCCGGCCACACGGACCTTCCAGGCACTTCGCATCGAGGTCAACCGAGAACTCGATGCTCTCGGGGAGGTGCTCCCCAGGGGCATCGAGTGTTTAAAACCCGGAGGAAGAATGGCTGTTATCAGTTTTCACTCACTGGAGGATCGAATCGTTAAAAGGGGTTTTCGCGAGGCAGAAAACCCCTGCCAGTGTCCAAGGGAGCTTCACGAGTGCCGATGCGGCAGGGAAAGCCGAGGCCGGGTGATCACCAGAAAACCTATCCTTCCCTCGGAAATCGAGATGGGCCAGAACCCCCGGAGCCGAAGCGCGAAACTGAGAATATTCGAAAAGAAAGGAGAAAGCTGAAAGGGGAAAGTGGCAAGGGATTGGATAAACGGTTAGGAAACGCTCTTCCTTTGTATCTTTAAACTTTTCCCTTTCCTGAAGATCTGATGAACATCGCAGTCGAAATCAAAAGCGGGCACAGGGAACGCAGCGTTATACGTGGAGGCCTCCGGGATTTCGTCTTGGCCCTCCTCATCATTTTGCTCACGGGGTGCGTTGTTTTTAGCACGGCCTGGAGAAGGGTCGCTTTCATCGACATGGGTTACGAGATCAGAAACCTTGAGAGCCAGGAATCCCGGCTTCTTCATCTCCAGAAGGAATCGGAGATCGAAAAGGCGATGTTAAGCAGTCCGGAAAGGGTTGAAAAGATCGCTCGCGGCCGTCTGGGGTTTACCGACCCGGAGCCGGGACAGATCAGGACGATGCCATGATCCGCAACCGCCCCAACGGCAGCCGCTGGGACGCCACCGTCCGGGGGCGCATCCGGTTCCTCGGGCTGCTCATCCCTTTTCTTTTGCTGCTGCCGGCCGCCAGGGCTTTTCATCTTCAGATCCACGACGGGAAAGACCTCAGTCGGCGTGCCGAGCGTCAGAGCCGGATGGTGGAAAGGGTCAGTCCCAGGAGAGGGGTCATTGTCGACAGGAACGGCCAACCGCTGGCGATCAGCGTTCCCGTTCCATCCATTTATGCCCTCAGGGACCAGGTTCCCAATAAGAAATCGGCGGCGAGGGATCTGGCGCGCCCTCTGAATCAGGACCCCGGTACCCTGTACACCAGGCTTTCAAGGGGTAGCGGTTTCGTGTGGCTCAGCCGGATGGTCGAACCCGCCGTGGCTCAGCAGGTGAGAGCAATGGGGATCAAGGGCGTCGGATTGAAAACGGAATCGAGAAGGTATTATCCCAACACCGATCTTGCGGGAAGCGTCCTCGGGTTCGTCGGCACCGACAGGGGCCTGGAGGGACTGGAGAATTCCCTGGAGGAACATCTCCGGGGAGGAGACGGGGTGCGGGTCCTGAATCTGGATGCCAGGGGGGAAAAGATGACGTCGGCCTCCGCCTGGGAGAAGCCTCCGGCGGTAGGATCCACCGTTCAACTGACCCTTGATCGAAATATCCAGTTCTTTGTGGAACAGAGCCTGAGAAAAGGATGCATCGATTTCGGAGCAACGGGAGGGGCGGCGATCATCCTCGAGTCATCCACCGGCAGGATTCTGGCCATGGCGAGCTACCCGAGTCTTAATCCCAACGATTTCGGAAAGTTCGACCAGGCAGCCTATCGAAACAAAGCCATCAGTCTGGTCTACGAGCCCGGTTCGACGTTCAAGGTTATTACTGTTGCTGCGGCCCTGGAAGAAAATATCTTCGATGAAATGGACATCCTGTTCTGCAATAACGGCCGATACGAAATGGCCGACGTGGTGATCAACGACCACGTTCCTCACGGATGGCTCACACTTATGGGCATTATCCGAAAATCCAGCAACATCGGCGCGAGCAAAGTGGGGTTGGAACTGGGAAAAGAAAAACTGGGCGGATATATCAAGGCTTTCGGATTCGACCGGAAAACCGGCGTCCTTCTCCCAGGGGAAGGACAGGGGATCCTGAGGGACGAAAAGAAATGGACCCAGGTTGATCTTGCCAATATCTCTTTTGGGCAGGGGGTCGGCGTGACCCCCCTCCAGATGGTTAACGCGATCAACGCCCTTGCAACGGGGGGAGAGCTTTTAAAGCCGTATATCGTGGAAAAAATCTCCTCCTCATCCGGCGAGGTGATCCTCCATAACAGACCCGGTGTGCATCGGCGGGTGATCTCCGAGGGTACCGCTAAAAAAGTCATGAGGATGATGGAAACGGTGACGGAATCCGGGGGGTCCGGAGTGAAGGCGGCCATAAGCGGATACCGGGTTGCGGGCAAAACCGGAACGGCACAGAAGTTCGAACTTGCGAAAAAGGAATATTCCGGAGAAAAATTCATCGCCTCTTTCACCGGGTTCATCCCATCCCGTGACCCTGTCATCACGTGTATCGTTGTTGTGGATGAACCGAAGGAAAAGATCTACGGTGGCACCGTCGCAGCCCCCATCTGGCGGGATATGGTGGTGAAAACGCTCAAATACCTCCAGGTGGCGCCGTCCGGACCGGAGGAGCTTTCTCCGGTTAGAAACAGTTCGGAAACCACCCTTGCCAGGAAAAAGAACCCGTTAACAAACCCCGACAACCTGGCCATGCCGGACCTGAGAGGGCTTACTCTTCGAGAGGCTCTGGGCAAGCTCCCCGAAGTCCGGGCACAGGTAAGTGTGACAGGGACAGGAATCGTGGTGGACCAGGTCCCGATGCCCGGCGGCGGCATCAGCGGCCCCGTGTCGCTGAGTCTCAGACCGAGGGGCACGAGTTGATCCTGGCGGATCTTTTCGGGGATGTCGGGGAGATCAGGGTCGAGGGAGACCGGATGATCGATATCGCCTCCATCAAATACGACTCCCGGCGCGTGGTGCCCGGGGATCTGTTCGCGGCCATTGCCGGGGAGAATTTTGATGGAACGCAGTTCATAAGTGAAGCTGCCGGGAAAGGCGCCCGGGCTTTCCTGGTACCCGTTGACGCGAACCGGAAAGAGGAGGGAACTTACATCTACGCCCGGGACGTCCGGAAAGCCCTTGCCCTTGCATCCCGGAACTTTTTTCACGATCCCGCGGCCCGGGTCAAGGTTGTCGGGATCACCGGAACAAACGGCAAGACAACGACATCCTACCTGGTCCACGGCATTCTCGAGGCGTCCGGAAAAGGGTGCGGACTCATCGGAACGGTCCAATATCTTGTGGGAGGGCAGATTCTCAGCGCGGCCCGCACGACACCGGAATCGACCGACCTGTTTGCTCTCCTGGACGGTATGGTCAAGGCCGGTTCTTTTGCGTGTGTCCTGGAGGTCAGCTCCCATGCTTTGGCACTTCAGAGGGTGTTCGGCCTTCAGATGGAGGTCGGGGTTTTCATGAACCTGACCCGGGACCATCTGGATTTTCACCGTGATATGGAAAGCTACTTTCAAGCCAAAGCTTCCCTCTTTGAGAGGGGGCAGGTACGGAACCGGGTGATCAACCTCGATGATCCTTACGGGGCGCGTCTCCTGGGGGAAACGGACCACCAGGGTGTGACCTTCGGGATGGAAAAAGGGGATATCCGGCCCCGGGGAAAGGTTGAAGGGGACAGCAGCGGTAACAGGTTCCTCCTGGACACCCCGTGGGGAGAGATCCAGGTCAACACGGCGCTGCCGGGAACGTTCAATATCTACAACATCATGGCGGCCGTTGGAACGTGCGGCCTCCTCGGATTGGACCCGGAAAAGATCGCCGAGGGCCTGTCCCTGGTAAACCGGGTCCCAGGGCGATTTGAAAGGGTGGACAGGGGGCAGTCGTGGACGGGGATCGTCGATTACGCCCACACACCGGACGCGTTGGAAAACCTGTTGGAAAATGCTCGTTTCCTCACGAGGGAGCGGGTCATCGTTGTCTTCGGCTGCGGGGGCGACCGGGACAGGAGCAAAAGGGCTCTGATGGGCGATGCGGCTTCCCGTCTGGCCGACCTGGTATTCGTTACATCCGATAATCCGAGAGGGGAGGATCCCGAAGCAATTATCGATGAGATTATGGCAGGTTTGGGAAATACTCCCGCGAAGGTTGTGCGGATCACCGACCGCCGGGAAGCCATTGCCATGGCCGTCCGGGAGGCCAAGCCGGGTGACGTTCTGCTCCTGGCCGGGAAAGGGCACGAGAATTATCAGGTCATCGGGGAGCGGATCCTTCCCTTCTCCGATGTGGACGAATTAACCAAGGCTATCGACAGCCTCATGGAGGGTGAGCTGTGATCCGGTACCGTCTCCGGGATCTTGTTGAGGGAACCCGGGGCACACTCGTATCCAATGCCGAAGGGGCCGAATGTTTCACCGGCATTTCCATCGATAGCCGAACCACGAGGCCGGGGCAGGTCTTTTTTGCTCTGAGGGGCAAGGTGCATGACGGCCACGATTTCATCAGGGAATCCTGGAAAAAAGGGGCTGTGATGGCTGTGGTCGACACGGGAATTTTCCCTCCCCCGGGACAACTCGCCCCCATCCCCACTCTTCTGGTAGAGGATACCTCGCGGGCCCTGGTTGATCTCGCGTCCTATTGGAGGGACAGGCACACCGTATCGGCTATCGCGGTAGTGGGAAGCGTCGGAAAAACGACCACCAGAGAAATGCTCTTTTCCATTATTTCCACGGCGGGCCCGTGCCTTCGAAATCCCGCAAATTTCAACAACTATATCGGTCTTCCCCTTACCCTCCTCCAGCTTGATGAGCACCATCGGTATGCGGTCCTGGAAATCGGGGCCAACTCCCCGGGGGAGATCAGGAACCTGGGGGCCTTGGTCAGGCCGGCAGGAGCGGTGGTCACACGGATCGGGTGGGCGCACCTCGAGGGGTTCGGGACCCCGGAGGCCCTGGCGGCCGAGAAGATGTCCATCCTTGAGGAACTGCCTTCCGATGGTTGGTGCGCCGTCAACGGAGACGATCCGGTCCAGGCTTTTTTCCACGCCAAGGCCCGCTGCCGCCTCGTAACTTACGGATTTGGACGCGAGGACGTAAGCGCCGACGAAGTGTCGTTCTCGGGCAGCCAAACGGAGTTCACCCTGCGGACTCCCGAGGGGAACGAAAAGGTCCGGTTGAAAGCAGCCGGGCGCCATTTCGTAGAAAATGCCGTTGCTGCCGTCGCCGGTGCCCTTCCACTGGGGATCCCGATGGAACTTGTCGTAAGCGGCCTGTCGAACTGGATGCCAGTGGAGCATCGCGGGGGGATCATCTCTCCCATACCGGGTGTTTATTTTATCGATGACACCTACAATGCCAACCCCCTCTCGGTCCAGACTGCTCTCACCGGGCTGGCTCAGTTAAGCCAGGAAGGGATCACCGTCGCGGTCCTCGGAGGGATGGAGGAACTGGGGGACTACCACAGGGAAGGACATCTCAGAGTAGGAGAGATCGCCGCTGAACTGGGTATCGATTATCTTCTGCCCGTTGGGGGGCCGGCCGATCTCATGGCCCAGGGAGCTCTGAGCGGGGGCATGGACCCCTCAAGATTAAAAGTCTGCCAGACGGTGAAAGAGACGATCCGCGTCCTTGATGATCTCCTTACACCGGGGATGTGGGTCCTTTTCAAGGGATCGCGGGCTGCCAGGATGGAAGATATCATGGAGGCTTTTCTCCGGCCCGAGCCTTCCACCAACACAGGAGGGTTTTAATTGCTCTATAAGCTTTTCGCAACGCTGAGAACGGTGGATCCCGGATTCGACGTTTTCCGCTATATCACCTTCAGGACCGCTCTTTCAGTCCTGACGGCCCTGGGCATCAGCTTTCTTTTGGGACCGTGGATCATCGGGCGTTTGAAAAACGTTCAACCGGGTGATTACGTGAGAGAATACGTGCCAGAGAACCATCTCCTGAAGGCGGGAATCCCCACGATGGGCGGTCTCCTCCTTTTCCTCGCCATTGCTTTTTCGACCCTCCTCTGGGCGGATCTCTCCAACCGGATGGTCTGGGTGGTCCTTCTCACTTTCACCGGGTTCGGTCTCCTTGGCCTTGTGGACGATATGCTGAAACTGTACGGTAAGAGAGGAAAAGGATTCCCTATCCGCAGTAAATTCATGGCCCAGTTGGTCCTCGCGACCATTGTATCAATTTACCTTTTCATTCACCCGTCCGGGCAGTGGGGCCATTTCCTTCAGGTCCCCTTCTTCAAGGACGCGATGCTGAACCTGGGGTGGTTTTATATCCCCTTCGTAATCCTGGTGATCATCGGAACCTCCAACGGGGTGAACATCACAGACGGCTTGGACGGGCTCGCCATCGGTCCGATCATGTTTGCTTCAGGCGCTTTCGCGCTTCTCATTTATCTGTCCGGTCATGCCAGGTTCGCAGAATACCTGCAGATTTTTTTCATTCCCGAAGCGGGAGAACTGGCGATCTTTGCCGGCGCCATGGTTGGGGCCAGCCTGGGGTTCCTGTGGTTCAATACCTATCCGGCGCAGGTCTTCATGGGTGATATCGGTTCCCTGTCCCTCGGGGGGGCTCTGGGGGTCCTGGCGGTGGTTGCGAAACAGGAGATCCTTCTCGTCCTTATTGGTGGTCTGTTCGTTTTAGAAACACTTAGCGTGATTATCCAGGTGATCAGTTTCCGGCTCTTCGGGAAACGGGTTTTTCTTATGGCTCCCCTTCACCACCATTTTGAAAAGAAAGGGTGGCCGGAACCCAAGATCATCGTCCGGTTCTGGATCATTTCCATAATCCTGGTGCTGGTTTCCCTGAGCACCCTGAAGATCAGGTGAGCATTGAGAACTCTTTTTCGGGACAGAGAAGATCCGCTGGCCGGGATCGCAGAAAAGAACGGTTCGGCCCTCGTAGTGGGGTTGGGCGCTTCAGGGCTGTCAGCTGCAAACCTCCTTGCCCGGATGGGATGCCGCGTCGTGATCAGCGAAAAGGGAAAGCGCGAAAAAACCCGCGTGGATCTGTCCCTTTTGGAGCCCGGGGTGCAGGTGCACTGGGGAGGACACCCATGGGAACTGTTCGAAAAAAGCGACCTTGTGGTTGTCAGTCCCGGTGTTCCAAGCGACCTTGAGCCGCTGGTCCGATCCGGTTTGGCGGGGATTCCCGTCATTGGGGAAATGGAACTGGCCTTTCGGCTGACAGCGGTCCCCTGGGTCTGTGTCACGGGAAGTAACGGCAAGTCCACGACGGTTACCCTGCTGGACCTCATGGCGCGAAGAGGAGGGCTCAAGGTGGCCACGGGGGGAAATCTGGGAACACCCGTTACCTCTTTTATCGGGGGAACGGCAGGAATGGATTTCGTGATCGCCGAAGTCTCCAGCTTCCAGTTGGAGACGATCGAGACTTTTCACCCGGCCATCGCAGCCCTGCTTAACCTTTCCCCGGATCATCTTGACAGGTATCCGGGTTTCGAAGAATACGTGGCCGCCAAAGGGAGGATCTTTTCCAGGATGGAGGCCGAAGACCTGGCCGTATTCAATGCGGACGACCCAGGAACCGTGGAATTGGTCTCCGGGGTTCGGGCGGAGCTTTTCCCCTTCAGCCGCCATCACTCCCCGGAAAAGGGTGCCTTCCTTGAGGACTGGCGGATCAAGGTCCGGGAAAAGGGGAGGGAACGGGAGATTATCGAGAAAAGATCCATCGCCCTTGCGGGCACCCATAACCTCGAAAACGCCCTTGCCGCTGTGGCGATGGGCTGGAAAATGGGGATCGATCCCGATGCGATGGCCGAGGTGCTACGGACCTTTCATGGACTCGAGCACAGGATGGAACTGGTGGGCCATTTCCGGGGTGTTCCCATTTATAACGATTCCAAAGGCACCAACGTCGGGGCGACCCTTCGCTCCCTGGAAGGGTTGGGGGAACGGGTGGTCCTTATCCTAGGCGGGAAGGACAAAGGGACATCCTATGAATCTCTCGTGGAACCGATCCGGCGAAAGGTAAAGCTTCTTGTCCTTCTCGGTGAGGCGGCTGACCGCATGGAAGACGCCTTCCGGGGAACGACAAAGATCCTGAGGGTGGGGAGTGTGGATGAGGCCGTGAAGGAAGCGGTGCAGAACGCCAGACCCGGGAGCGAGATCCTTTTTTCACCGGCGTGCTCAAGTTTCGACATGTTTTCCGGGTTCGAAGAGCGGGGCCTGGTGTTTAAAAACGCCTCGAGAAAATATCTGGAGATGACCGGGTGAGACACCTGAAATTTGATCCGGTGATCGTTATCGCCGTCCTGGCACTGGCTGTCCTGGGCACGGTAATGATCTTTTCGGCCAGTGCTGTTCGGGCCGACCGGGAACATGCCGGTGATGATTATTACTATTTTAAAAGGCAGCTGGTCTTTCTGGCCGTGGGGGTAGCGGTATTGCTTGGAGCTGCCGTAGTTCCGTACGGTTTCTGGGGAAAGGGGATCGCTCCCCTTCTGGCCATCACGGTGTTTCTTCTGGTAATGGTCCTCACACCCCTGGGGCACTCCGCAAACAACGCCTCGAGATGGTTCCGTTTAGGACCGATATCCCTCCAGATCGCCGAGTTTGCCAAACTGATCATTGTTGTTTATTTCGCCCGTTATCTCTCGGCCCGGGGAGAACGGATCCGTACGGAAAAAGGGGTGCTGATACCGCCGATCATTGTTTTGACGGTTTTCTTTGTTCTCGTTGCCAAGGAACCGGATCTAGGGACAGCTCTTTTTATCGTGCTGCTAGGATGCACGATGCTCTTCATGTCAGGGGTTCCGAAAAGGGTACTGGCGGGTCTGGGCCTGGTATCGACACCGGTGATCGCGTATCTGGTCCTTGCCGAGGAGTTTCGCGTCCAGCGGATCAAGGCGTTCCTCGACCCGTGGAAAGAGTACCACGGCTCTGGTTTCCAACTGGTTCAGTCCTTCGTCGCTTTCGGAGATGGAGGTCTTTTCGGTGTTGGCCTGGGAAACGGCCAAAGCAAGCTGCTCTTCCTGCCCGAATCTCACACCGATTTCATCCTGGCGGTCATCGGCGAGGAACTCGGCTTCCTGGGAGTGTTGCTCGTCCTCGGAATCTTCACCATGCTGATAATAAAGGGAATGCGAGCCGCGTCGACGGCGCCGGACGGCTTCGGTGCCATGCTGGCCGCGGGTCTTACCCTGATGATCGGGATTCAGACCGTCATCAACTGCATGGTCGTTGTGGGGCTTTTACCCACAAAGGGTCTTCCGCTGCCTTTTATCAGTTACGGGGGGTCATCCCTCATGACTTCGATGATCGCCGCTGGGATCATTCTGAACGTTGCGGGAAGGAGCACAGGATAGTGAACCTCGTGATCGCGGGTGGAGGTACGGGAGGACACCTTTATCCGGGAATAGCCCTTGCGGAAGAGTTTCGCCGCCAGATTCCCGCCATGCGGGTGACGTTCATCGGCGCGAGAAAAGGGCTGGAAACAAAGGTCATCCCTCCATTGGGCTTCGAGCTGATCACGCTACCGGTGAAGGGGGTCATGGGGAGTGGTGTGGGCACCGGGATCTGGCGGGGAGTCTCCCTGCTCACGAGCTCTGTCAGGGTATTTTTCGCCCTGGGAAAACTGAAGCCGGATCTGGTCATCGGTGTCGGAGGATATGCTTCGATACCCGCCGTCCTTGCCGCTGCCATGCGGGGGGTCCCGCGGGCCATTCTGGAACAGAACGTCATGCCAGGACGGGCCAACAGGGTGCTTGCCCGCTTTTCCCAAAGGATCTACCAGGGATTCGCGAGCCGAAGCGAGCTTTTCCCAACGGAAAAAACCATCGTCACCGGGAACCCTATCAGGCCGGAGGTCCTTCCCTCATCGGATATCGAGAGACCCGCCGGGCGCAAATACCTCCTTATCCTGGGCGGCAGCCAGGGGGCGAAACAGATCAACGAACTGGCCCTGGCCTTTGTCCCGGGCCTGAAAGAACGGTTCCCCGATCTGGCGGTGGTGCACCAGACGGGACCTTCTCACGAGGCCATTGTGAGGGAGGGGTACGGGGACGCGGAATGGATCAGCGTTGTCCCGTTCATAACCGGGATGGCCGAAGCATACGGCCGCGCGGATCTTTGCCTGTCCCGGGCGGGGGCGATGGCTGTCTCCGAACTGACGGCTTCGGGGCTTCCGGCGGTTCTGATCCCTTACCCCAGCGCGGCGGGAGGCCACCAGGACCTGAATGCCCGATGGTTCGAAGAACGGGGCGGGGCGATCATGATATCCCCCGGGGAAGCCACGCCGGATCTCCTTTTAGAGAGGATATCAACTCTCCTGGGAAACCCCCAACTCCTGGCAGAAATGGCGGATTCAAGCCGGAAAGCAGGGGTGCGCAACGCGGCGGAAAAAATTGTGAAAGCGGAATTACAGCGGATAGGGAAAAGAATTGAGGATTGAAAATTGAGAATTGAGAAAGAAGGAAGAAGGATGAAGGGAGAAGAAAACCGCCCTTTCCCCTTTCCGCTTTCAACTATCAACTTTCTCCTGCCACCGGCATAGGGAGCCGATTTTGGTCAAGCTGAGAAAGACACGGCATATCCACTTCGTGGGAATCGGCGGGATCGGCATGTCCGGGATCGCGGAGGTGCTGTACAACCTTGGATACCGCGTCAGCGGATCTGATCTCGTTCAGAGCGAAACAGCCCAGCGTCTCGGGCATCTCGGGTGCCAGGTCAGGATCGGACACGATGGGAAAAACGTGGAAGGGGCCGATGTCGTAGTCATTTCCTCGGCGGTAAAGCCAGACAACCCCGAAGTTGTGGCGGCCAGGCAGGTCGGGATACCGGTGGTGCCGCGAGCGACAATGCTCAATGAGCTCATGAGGATGAAATACGGAATTGCCGTTGCGGGCTCTCACGGAAAGACAACAACCACATCCATGGTAGCCACGGTAATGGCCGAAGCCGGCATGGACCCCACGGTCGTCATAGGCGGCAAGCTCGACAGCCTGGGAACGAACGCAAAGCTGGGAGAAGGGGACTATCTCGTTGCCGAGGCCGACGAAAGCGACGGGTCGTTCCTGGAACTCACTCCCACCATCGCCGTTGTCACGAATATCGACAACGAACACATGGACCATTACAGGACGTTCGAAAAATTAAGGGCGGCTTTCGGGAGGTTCCTGGACAAGGTGCCTTTTTACGGAAGGGCGGTCCTGTGCCTGGATGATCCCGAAGTGGCAAAGCTGCTGGCTGGTCTGGACCGTCCTCACATCACATACGGACTGACCGCTCAGGCAGACGTGACGGCACAAGAGGTTACTCAAAAGGATTTCGCCACGACTTACACGGCCGCCCTCGGGGGAGAGCCCCTCGGCCTGGTATCCCTTCCGGTCCCCGGGCTTCACAACGCATACAATTCCCTTGCTTCCATCGCCGTTGCTCTGGAACTGGATGTGCCTTTCGAGGTCATATCCTCCGCCCTCGCGTCATACTCCGGAACCCAGCGCCGATTCCAATGGAAAGGGGAGGTTGACGGAATACGGATCTACGATGATTACGCCCATCATCCCTCGGAGATCCGGGCGACCCTTGAAGCCGTCCGGAGCGGATGGAAAGGGCGGGTCATCGCCCTGTTCCAGCCCCACCGGTTCACCCGGACCAGGGACCTCCTTCCCGAATTCGGCACCGCTTTCCACAATGCGGACAGGGTCCTCGTCTGTGACATCTACCCCGCCGGTGAGGAGAGAATTGAGAATCTGACCGGGGCGGACGTGGCCCTTTCCATCGCCAGCCACGGACATCGAAATTCGGAGTTCGTGCGAGGATGGGAAAACGCCGTGGAACAGATCTCCGGGGAGCTGGAAAAGGGGGATCTTCTGCTGACCTTAGGTGCGGGAGACATATGGAAGGCTGGGGAGCGGATCCTCGAAAGACTGGAGGGAAAGATTTGAAGAGGATGGCTGCCGGGCTCCTCGGAAAAGGGTTCAGGGGAAGGCTCCTGGAGGATGAACCCCTTGACCGGCACTCCTCCCTGAAGGTCGGAGGGCCGGCAGCGGTTTTCGCCGTTCCGGAAGATGAGAAGGATCTGGAAATCCTGACAGGCGCCCTTGAAAAAGAAAACTGGCCGTGGATGGTAGTCGGTGGAGGAACGAATATCCTGTTCGCGAACGGCGGTTACGCCGGCTGTGTGATCTCCATGGACAAGGGGTTCTCGGAGTTGCGTCTCGAAGAGGGCGGCATCCTCTTCGCGGGGGCTTCCCTTCCATTGCCTTCTCTGGTGGCGCATACGGGGGAGGAGGGGTTGGGCGGCCTCGAATGTCTTTCCGGGATCCCCGGGACGGTGGGAGGGGCCGTTCGGATGAACGCGGGCACCCGGTCGGGAGATATTTCGGAAACGCTGGTGGAGGCACGGATCTTCAGCGGCCAGGCGGCCCGCCGTGTTGAAAAACGCGAACTGGGTTTCAGGTACCGGGGTTCGGGAATTCGGGAAGGGGAGATTGTTCTGGGAGCCAGCTTCCGGCTCAAACGATCTTCACCGGAAGCCGTGCAGTCGAAAATAAGGGAACAGGCCCTCGGAAGGAAAAAGAGCCAGCCGACAGGAGAACCCAGCGCGGGATGCTGGTTCCGGAACCCCGAAGGGGATAGTGCCGGAAGGCTCATTGATGAGGCTGGGATGAAGGGGGCCTCCCTCGGCGGGGCACAGGTATCAAGGGTCCATGCCAATTTTCTCGTCAATACCGGGGGGGCGAAGGCCAGGGATTTTCTGGCCCTGGCGGAAGAGGTCAGACAGTCAGTGCTCGAGAAGTTCGGTGTCCGCCTGGAAGAGGAAGTGCGGGTGGTCCATGGGTAGAGTGGGGGTTTTTATGGGAGGGACCTCGGCCGAAAGGGAGGTCTCCCTGGTCACGGGCCAGTCGGTCCTGGAGGCCCTCGCGGATGGAGGGGTTGATGCCGTCCCCGTGGACACCGCGGGTGACTGGCAGGGCGAAATAAGCCGTCAGGGAATCGAAACCGTATTTATTGCCCTGCACGGGCGCGGCGGTGAGGATGGCACGATTCAGGGAGCCCTTGATCTCATGAGTATCCCCTATACGGGACCCGGAGTAATGGCTTCCGCATTGGCCATGGACAAGATGATGACGAAAAGGATCCTTAAGGCCAGAGGTATCCCGACTCCCGATTTTATCGAGATCGGGCCCGTTTCTCACCAGGCTCCAT
Source organism: uncultured bacterium (assembly GCA_965603295.1). Taxonomy (GTDB): domain Bacteria; phylum BMS3Abin14; class BMS3Abin14; order BMS3Abin14; family BMS3Abin14; genus JAFGWO01. The sequence continues at coordinate 14,261 of CBFDCL010000046.1, forward strand.
CGGGTCTGGAGCTTCCCGTTGTCGTCAAACCGAACAGGGAAGGGTCGACCATCGGGATCACGGTGGTGAAGGATGAACGGGATCTGGGGCAGGCTATCGACACGGCCGCCTCCAGCGATCCCTTTGTGATGATAGAGGAGTTCGCCAAAGGAGACGACCTGACGGTAGGGATCCTCAACGATGTTCCCCTGGCTGTTGTGCAGATCGTTACGGAAACCGGTTTTTACGACTATGAGATGAAATATGTCACAGGAGCCCGGGATTACCTCGTCCCGGCTCCCATCGGGGAAAAGGCGACCCGAATCGTTCGCGACATGGCCCTTGCCTCCGCGAGGGCATTGAGGTGCTGTGGCGGGGTCCGGGTGGACCTTCGCGGCGAGGGGGAGGATTTCCGTGTGATCGAGATCAATACCATGCCGGGAATGACCCCCACGAGCCTGCTCCCGAAATCAGCTGCGGGAACAGGAATGGGTTTTACTGAGCTTGTACTCGAGATGCTGCGGACCGCGGGTGAGGGAAGCAGATGAGGATCAGCAGAAAAAAAACCGGTAGAGTCAGGGACCGGTCGGTCCGGAAAACGGCCGTAAAACGGAAAAGCCGCAGTGGTATAAAAATCCGGCCCCTCATCGTCCGGTCATGGTGGGCCTTCAGGGGTGCCATGGCGGGCTCCCTTGTCCTCGCTCTCCTGTACGCGGGATTTCTGGGAGTAGAGAAGGTGATTTCGTTCCCGTCCTTGGCCGTAAAAGCCATTGAAGTTACCGGCTGCCGGGGTGTGGATCCGGACGGGCTGGTTCTCCTGTCCGGGATGCGCCTTGGGGATCCTCTTCTCAAGGTGGATCTGAAGAAGGTGCGCGCCAGACTGCTCTCGCACCCGGTTGTGAAAAATGTATCCGTGGTGAGGGAACTGCCCGGCACACTCAGGATCACCATCGAGGAACGAACGCCGGCGGCGGCTCTGATGAACCGTGATTTTGCCCTTGTAGATGAAGAAGGGATCGTTCTTTCCCACCCGGCCTCTTACTCGGGGAACTACCCGGTTATTACGGGGATCACTTCCATCCCCGAAGAAGGAAAGGTGGCCCATGAAGCGGTTGCTGCCCTGGAGGTCCTGAGGGAAATGATCTCTTCCGGTTTCCCCGATGGGGGAAGGATCAGTGAACTGCGCATCAGCCCGGATCGCTTCCTGGTTTCCCTTACGGGGAGCGGTACTCTTCTGGTCCTGCCCCGTGGAAATGTTCCTGCGGCGATGCTCCGACTCAGCCGGTTCGTGAAATCCGGGCATTTCGATGTCCGGGCCCCGGGGTACGATCTCCGCTTCGAGGGAAGGGTGGTGGCCCTGCCGGAAAGGACAGTTGCGAACGGAAGCCCGGGAGGCATCCCGTTCGCGGGAGGAAAATCCAATGGCTAGAGGAAAGGAAAGGATCGTCGTCGGACTTGATGTCGGCACCACCAAGATCTGCGCGGTGGTCGCGGCTGTGGAAGATGGCAAGTGCGAAATTGTCGGGATAGGAACCATCCCGTCAAAAGGTTTGCGAAAGGGCGTGGTCATCAATATCGATGCCACCGTGGATTCCATCAAAAAAGCTGTGGAAGAAGCTGAGTTGATGGCGGGTGTTCCCATTCAGGGGGTGTATGCCGGGATCGCCGGCGGGCATATCAAGGGCTTTAACAGCCACGGGGTCGTGGCTGTCAAAACGCGGGAGGTCACCAAGAAGGACATTGAAAGGGTGATCGACGCCGCCCAGGCTGTGGCCATGCCCCTTGACCGGGAAGTAATCCATATTCTGCCCCAGGAATATATCGTGGATGACCAGGACGGCATCAAGGACCCCCTCGGGATGTCGGGGGTTCGGTTGGAAGCCAGGGTCCATATTGTGACGGGGGCGGTTACGTCCGCTCAGAATATCGTTAAAAGCTGTCATCGGGCTGGTCTTGATGTCTTGGATATCGTCCTGGAACCTCTGGCGGCTGCCAACTCCGTCCTGACGGAGGAGGAAAAAGATCTTGGTGTGGCCCTTGTGGACATCGGTGGCGGGACAACGGATGTGGCCATCTTCGGAAACGGGAGCATCAAACATTCCGCCGTCCTGGCTCTCGGTGGTGTCAACCTGACGAACGACCTGGCCTACGGTCTCAGAACACCCGCAACCGAAGCCGAAAAGATCAAACGTCAGCACGGGTGCGCATTGCTCGAAATGGTGGATGAGGACGAAGAGGTGGATGTCATGTCCGTGGGCGGTCACAAACCGAGGCGGATATCCCGAAAGGCGCTGGCCGAGATCATCGAGCCGAGGGCAGAGGAGTTTTTCGACCTGATCAACAGGGAAATCCTGAAATCCGGTCACGATAACAAGATCGCTTCCGGTGTTGTCCTCACCGGCGGCACGGTGATCATGCCTGGAATGCCGGAACTGGCGGAGCAGGTGTTTAACCTTCCCGTACGCCGGGGCACTCCGATGAATATCGGTGGCCTGGTTGATGTGGTCAACAGCCCTATGCACGCCACCGCTGTGGGCCTTGTCAAGTACGCGTCGACCCACACGAGCGAGGGGGGCGGTTTCGGTACAAACGAGTCAAGGATCTTTGAGAAGATCCTTTCGAAGATGAAAGGGTGG
>CBFDCL010000047.1:0-16798 GCA_965603295.1 uncultured bacterium
TGAGAGTTTGAGAGTTTGAGAGTTTGAGAGTTTGAAAGTTTGAAAGTTTGAGGTTGCGGGAAGAACACAGGTGATTGGTAATTGGTGACTGGAAGTAACCAATCACGAATCACTTGAATCTTGAATCTTGAATTTGGAAAATCCTCCTTTCTCCTGTTATTCTTGGTTCATGAAACCCTCAACGAAAGCCTTCTTCAAGCTCCATGGCTGGCGCAAACTGGTTGACTTCATCCACGGTTATATCTATGGGCGCTGGCCCAACCGTTATCTCAGGATCATCACCGGTTCGGGATTCAGGGGCAGCCGGAAAACAAGGCCCCACTCTCCCGGACCCCGTGTCCCCAGGCCACAGGGCCGTGTGTCCAGATGGTTCGCGGAGCGCTATCACTCAAAAGTCCTGACCCATGGGGACGCGGCCAGGATCATCCGGCTGGATCGGCCCATTATCCCCGAAAATCCCGAGAAGGTGGTTCCTTTTGATATTGCTAACCGTATCGTTCTGGATGCGCCGGGTTCCCTCGCGGTCATGCGCTGTCCCTGTCGGGAGACGAGAGGGGAAAAAAGCTGCGGCCCCCTCGAAGTCTGCATGGTCATCGGTTCCCCTTTCGTGGAGTTCGTGGTGGAACACGGGACCAACGGGGCGCGTCCTCTGGACCGTGATGAGGCTGTTGAGATCCTCGAAGAATGCCGCGAAAGGGGGTGGGTCCACACCGCGTGGTTCAAGGACGCCATGGGCGGTCGTTTTTATGCAATCTGCAACTGCTGTTCATGTTGCTGTATCGGGTTAAGGGCAATGAGAAAAAGCGGTTACGAAGCCCGCTATGTGATCCCGTCCGGCTATGTCGCGGAAGTTGGCAACGATATCTGCAGCAGATGCGGAAAATGTGAAGTCGCCTGTCCATTCGGGGCCATAATCGTCGGGGACGGTTCGGTGATTATCCATCGGGAAAAGTGCTTCGGTTGTGGAGTGTGCGAGACCCTTTGCCCTGATGGTTTGCTAAAGATGGTCCTCGCTCCGGAGAAGGGGGCGCCCTTCGATGTAGAGGCGATGGATTAATATTTAATTTTAGATCTCAGAGAAAACAGTTCTGACTCCTTCCGCTGGTTTTCCCTCTTCCCCCTGTCCGGTAACGTGGGCTACAATCGTCCTATGTTGACTTCCCTCCCACCCTTGTTTCATTTCACCGAAAGCTACCACGATGCCAACCAGTTCTACCTGTCCGGATTCCTTTGCCCGGACCCTTTTGCGGTCCTGGAGACAGGGCGCGGAAAGGTTGTTCTGGGTGTTTCCTCCATGGAAGAGGGACGGGCACGGAAAGAGGCCCGGGCTTGGAAGGTCGTTTCCCTCCCTCTCGGGAAAGGAAAGACTTTTACCCGGGTCATCGCCGATTTTCTCCGGGGAAACGGTGCCGCGACGATCCGGGTTCCCCCCTCCTTTCCCCTGGGCCTGGCCCGCGATCTTGCGGCCGAAGGGATCAGGATCGAGGTGGACGGAGAGAGTCTGGCCTCAAGAAGAAGAAAAAAATCGAAAAAACAGATCCTGGCCATGGAAAAGATCCAGAGAACCTGTGAACAAACCATGGAGTCGGTTCGTTCACTCCTCGCCGGCTGTCCCGTCAGGAACGGTCTCCTTTTCTACCAGGGACACCCTCTTACCGCTGAACGGCTGCGTGCTTTTATCGAAGTGTTCCTCTTGGAACGGGGACTCGAAACCTCCGACACCATTGCCGCCCCTGGACGGGGAGGGGCCGATCCCCACTGGAGGGGGGAAGGTCCCGTTCGTTCGGGAGTGCCCATCATGATCGATATCTTCCCCAGATCCAGATCCTCCCGGTATCATTCCGACATGACCCGTACCTTTGTCGTGGGAAGGGCCTCGAAATCGGTCATGGAGATGCACCGGGCGGTCTGTGAAGCTCAGGACGCTGCCTTTGCCGCCCTGAAAAAGGGTGTTTTTCTCCCGGAGGTCCACCGAGCGGTCTGTCATGTGCTGGAGAAACGGGGGTTCGGAGTTCCGAAAAAGGGCCGCCCTCCCCGAAGAGGCCTCCTCCACGGGACCGGCCACGGCTTGGGGCTTGACGTTCATGAGTTGCCGTCCGTTTCCACCGTGGGGGATACCTTTGAACCCGGGGACGTGGTGACCATCGAACCCGGGGTCTATGACCGCAGGGTCGGAGGTGTCCGGATCGAGGATGTCGCGGCTTGCATGCCGGACGGAACGGTCCGGTTCCTCACACGTTTTCCCAGGGACCTGGAGATCTTGTGAATTTCAGGTCTCAAAGTTCAAATTTCAAAGGGAAAGACCACAGTTTGACTAGCCGGGATTTTACTCCTTTTTGGAATGTGAAATGTGAAATTGAATTGCATATATGTCCTCTGAAGTGATTCCCGTCCCCGTTTCCATCACCCGATGCCGGGATTACGATCCCCAACGCCTTCTTGCATCCCTGAAAGAATGCCTCCACCCCCTTGGCGGCATGGAAGCGTTCGTTTCCCCGGGGGATTGCGTTCTACTCAAGCCCAACCTGGTATCCCCCCATACTGCCGATGCGGCTGCATGCACCCATCCGGAGATTGTACGAGCGGTTGCGACGCAGGTCATGGAAGCCGGTGGCCGGGTGTACCTCGGGGACAGCCCGGCTGTGGGCAGCATGTCCAGGGTCCTCCGAAAATCCGGGAATATGGAGGTGGTCCGGGATCTGGGGGTCGAGCTTGTTCCCTTTCTTACCCCAGTGAAGGTTCCCGTTCCCGGCGGTGGTGTATTTCGCTCCTTGTTCCTCGCCAGGGAGGCTCTCGGCTTCGACCTGATCATTAACCTTCCTCGTTTTAAAACCCACGGAATGATGACGCTGACCCTCTCCGTGAAGAACATGTTCGGAACCGTTGTTGGAGCGGCGAAGCCTGCATGGCATCTCAAAACCAGGGGACCCGGCCGTTTTGCGGATTTACTGCTGGATGTCTGGAGCGTCCTTCAGCCGGGCCTCAACATCCTGGACGGCATCACGGCCATGGAAGGCAACGGGCCCGGGGCGGGCGGAGCCCCCTTTCCCCTCGGACTCCTTCTGGCTTCCTCCTCAGCTCTGGCCCTGGACAATGCGGCGGGCGAGATTGCCGGCATATCACTTCGGGAGCATCCGATCCTGAGGCGGGCTCTGGACCGGGGCTTCGAGAGCGCCAGGCCAGACAGCTTTCGGGTGATCGGCGTGGACATGGAAGAGGTCAAAAGACCCTTCCTGCTGCCGGTGAGCACCGCCAATGTGGACGACAAACTCCCGGACTGGATGAACCGCCATCTTCGAAAATCCCTTGGTATTTTCCCGGAGCTGAAGGGGAAAAGATGCACTTCCTGTGGACAGTGCGTTTCCATCTGTCCGATGAACGCCATCGCCCTGTTCGATGGAAAACGGGGCGGTGGCATTGTGGACAAAAGAACCTGTATCAACTGCTACTGCTGCCAGGAGGTCTGCCCAGAGGGGGCTATCGATTTGGTTCCCGGCCGGCTGCTGCGCATCCTGAAAGCCGTCAATATGGCTTGAGCCGGCCGGGAACCCCACGACGCGGCGACGCGAAACCACGGTGACATTGGGAAGGAGTTTACCATTTGAATGCAGCAGGGAGAAAAAGACCAAACGCCTTTGGCCACACTCCTCCCCGTGTCTCTCTGTCTCCGTGTCCTCCCCTCACAGCATCCACCGGGGTACGGTGACTATCCCCCGATATGTGACATGGCCCTGGTGCAGACCCTTTTGGAGTCGCCGTCAGTGATATTGTACCCGGACGGTTTCTCCTGAAGGGCGCTTTCGATGAGAGAAAGGATCTCTCGATCGCTGGCTCCGGACCGCATCGGGTCTAGCAGATCGGTCTCGATGTCCGAGAACAAGCAGGGCAGGAGCTTCCCGTCCGCTGTGAGCCGGATCCGGTTACACCGGTCACAGAAATGGTCCGAAACAGGGCTGATAAAACCGAGGGTACCCGTATATCCGGGAACTCGGTACCGGACTGCCGGACCCGAACCTTTCCCCCTGTCCATTGGAATAAGGGGACCGTTGGCACTCTCGAGACCCGATATGACATCCGCCGTAGGAACCACCGATTCCTTTCCCCAAACCCCTTTGGGGCTAAGGGGCATGAACTCAATAAAACGGACCTCGTAGTCGTAGTCCCTGGTGAGATCCGCGAACCGATGAAGCTCATCGTCGTTAAACCTCCTCATGAGGACAACATTGATCTTCACCGGGTGCATACCTGCCCTCCGAGCGGCTTCAACCCCGCGAAGAATCGCCTGAGGGCCGTCATTCCCAGTTTGGGAACCGGACCTGGTGATCCAGGAAAAACGCTCCGGGATGAGGCTGTCTAAACTGACATTGACCCGTGAAAGGCCCGCCCGCGCAAGAGGTTCGGCAGCCTTTTCCAGAAAAACCCCGTTGGTGGTAAGGCCGATATCCCTGATGCCGGGAATCATGGAAAGAGATCGGACGAGTCGCTCCAGGTTTTTGCGTACCAGAGGTTCTCCTCCGGTGATCCTGACGCTCTCGATTCCTTCGGGAGCGAGGATACGGACAAGGCGCGTGATCTCCTCGTAGGAAATGATGTCACCATGAGCCAGGGAAACGAACTTCGCAGAAGGGGCGCAGTACCGGCACCTCAGGTTGCACCGGTCGGTCACCGACACTCGCAGGTAGCGGATCTGCCTTCCCAGACTGTCGCACAGGGTTCTTTCGATCAAGGGGATTGCTATCCGGAAAAACAAGGCCGCCAAGAGAGCCCGGTTGTCCTCGGATTTCTCCTTTCCAATCGCGGGAGGCCGGCGCGTTTCCGCATTGACCCATCGGCCGGCCGCCATGGGAAGGATTTCCGCTCCTTTAGGCGGTTCGGCTCGGAGAAATTTTTAAATCAGGAAATCTTTATACATCCCGCAGGAGGGAAAGGAAAGAACAATCCGGATTGTTACCCGATGGGAAAAAATAATCTGTATCCGGTTTTCAGGAATTTGAAATCTGAAATCGCTTTTACAGCATTACGATCCGGCTTTTCATTATCAGGATCTCGAAGACCACCGAGGCTTTTCTCATAATACGAACGAGAAATTCAGCTTCCTCATCACTGATGGGTTTTTTAAAGCTGAACCCCACCAGGACCGATACCATGTGCTTCTTGAGCATCAAAGGGCAGATGATGACCTCCTTGGGGACCTTCAGGCTGAGCTCTTTGAGCCAGGGATTGCTCTCGAACATGTCAACACCATGAAAGCGTTCCAGGGTAAGTGATCGCCGAGCGCTGTCAATGGCATTTCCCCGAGTGATCGGAAGGGACAGGCTTCCGAAATCCACAATGGGTTTAGCTGACCCCCCTGACATCCATCCCAGGGCTTCATCACCCTTGATCATGAACATGAACACGTCATCCAGGAGAACAAGGCCGGAACGAATAATCGTCTGGGCCACTTCATCCCTGTTACGGATGTTGAAAAGTGCTTCGTTGATCTGGGAACTGTGCAAAGTCTCTGCCGGTTCAAGATCATCCTCGGTGAGGTCGATGATCTCGGTCTCATCCGGCGTGACCTCCCCTTTCCCCGCCTCGGACATCTCGGCAAGGACCTCTCGAGTCGCAGCGATATATCGAGCCTCTCTCTTAATTTCGTAAAAATGTTCCAACGCCTGGACAATGCGCAGTTCACTAGCGATGACGGGCTGGATGGTTTTGCCCGTCTGGAACGACACCTCGTCGATTACATCGAGCAGTTGAGGGTCTCTCATGGCAAGGGTGATCCGTTTTGCTTCAACGGAAATGGGAATAATGCCATGTTTGGCAAGCAGCTCCCGGGGAACAGACTCGAGGACATGGGGAGGGATGTCCCGGAAGTGGTCGGGATTGGCATAGGGAACGTGGTACTGGAAGGCCAGAAGCTGCATGAGCTCCTCCTCCTTCACCGCGCCCATCTCGAGCAGGTTGGTCCCGAGGCGCCCGCCGAAAATGACCTGGCGTTGGAGGGCTTCGGCTAGGGTTTTTTCGCCGATCAGCCCCTTTTCAACCAGCAGCTGGCCCAGATTTTTCTTCATCTATCAGTTCCCCCGAATCGTCCATCAGCGGCTTGCGGCCGAAAAGCCTGGCAACGAGAACACTGATCTCGAAAAGGATCAGGATGGGACCGGCCATAAGCATTTGCGTGACAACATCCGGCGGGGTAAGAGCAGCGGATGCGAGGAAAGCTATCACGATGAAATAGCGCCGGTTGCGGGATAAAGTGCGGTGGGTGATAATCCCGATCTTCGCCAGGAAGAAGGTTATAAGGGGCAGTTCGAAGACCAGGCCGAAGGCGACAAGGAGTTTGGTCGCGAAAGATAGATACTCTCTCAGGGACGGGAAGGGGCGGATCATGTCCGTGGCGAAGCTGAGAAGGAACTGAAACCCGAAGGGAAAAACAACAAAATAACCGAAACTCGCACCGGTTACAAAGAAAAGCGTGGAAAAAATGACAAACGGGATAACCAGTTTCTTTTCTTTCGAATAAAGACCCGGTGCGATAAATGCCCACAGCTGGTAGAAAAGAACCGGTAGAGAGAGAAAAATCCCTGCCAGGAAAGAGACCTTGAGGTAGGTAAAGAAGGCCTCTGTAACGCCCGTGAAGATCATCCAGGAGTTGTCGTCGGGCAAGGAGGCGATCAGAGGGATGGCAACGAACTGAAAGATCTTTTCCTTGAAGGCGTAGCAGACGAGGGCTCCGGCAAGGACAGCGAAAAGGCAGATAATGATCCGCCGCCTGAGTTCCTCGAGGTGAGTAGTGAAAGGCAGTTTTTTATCAGACATCCGGGGTTGTTTTTTCCGTTTCCTCACCACCCTCGATCTCGTCGGGATTGTAGGAAGGTTCGGGTTCCCTCACGGCTGTCGCCTCATCCGGCGGGGCATCGGCCCTTTCGCCCCCCTTTTCATCCCCCTCTTCCACGGTCGCAAGGTGAGGATGCTGTTTCAAGAGATCCTCGTGTTTCTCGAACTCAAGGTCCTTTCGGACCGTTTCCTGGAAATCGTCGGTGGCTTTTTTGAACTCCGCAAACCCTTTGCCCAGGGTCCTGGCCACCTCGGGAAGGCGCTTGGGTCCGATGACGACCAGGGCCACCACCAGGATAATCAGGATCTCCTGCATTCCGATGCCAAGCATGGTGCTCTCCGCCTTAAGAGAAAAGGGTGGTGAAAATATGTTTTATAACGGTAAACTGTATGCCATGGACGCTCACCTGCGTCCTTTCTGGTACATGGCAATTTATATGTTATTTAATGGACCCTGTCAACGAAAGCACCTGAGGATAAAGGGAAAAATCAATGAAAGAAAAAGATCTTAAAGACGAGGTGCGCGCCCTTCTCACTGAAAGGAACGCCATCTTGCTGGCGCACAATTACCAGAGGGATGAAATCCAGGAGATAGCCGACCACACCGGGGATTCCCTGGGGCTTGCCCGGATCGCCGCCGATTCCCCGGAAAATGTAATCGTGTTCGCGGGAGTGCACTTTATGGCCGAATCCGCATCGATCCTCTCCCCAGGCAAAACGGTTCTTCTGCCACGTCTGGAAGCCGGATGCCCCATGGCCGACATGATCACCCCGGATGAAGTAGGAGCTCTCAGGGAACGGTATCCTGGGGGCACCGTCGTCGCCTACGTCAACACCTCCGCCGCGGTCAAGGCGGTCAGTGACCTGTGCTGCACCTCCGGTAACGCGGTTAACGTCGCCAGGTCTCTGCCTCCGGATGCGGATCCCATCATTATGATCCCCGATCAGAACCTTGCTCAGTTCGTGGCCGGCAGGGTCAACAGAAAGATCGTCTGGCATGACGGTTACTGTCAAGTCCACCATCGTTTTTCAGGCCAGGATGTCCTGGAAGTCAGGGCCCGCCATCCTGAGGCGGTTTTCGTGGCCCATCCCGAGTGCCGCCCGGAAGTTCTCGCTCTGGCCGACCACATTACGAGCACTTCCGGGATGTACCGTTTTGTCGGGGAAACCGGGAGCCAGGAGATTATCATAGGCACAGAGGTGGGAGTCCTGTACCGGATGCGAAAAGAAAACCCGGGAAAAACGTTTATTCCTCTTTCCGAGGATATGATCTGCGCGGAAATGAAGGTGACACGTCTTGAGGATATCCGTGACTCCCTCGTCAATATGGGACCGGTCATTGAAGTCCCCGAGGAAATCAGGGTCAGGGCCAGGAAACCCCTGGACAGGATGCTCGCGGTGCCGAGGGACTAAGATGTAGAAGGAAGGAGATGGAAAAAAGAGGAAGTCCAGAGTCCAGGGTCCAGAGAACAAACGGTAATTGGTGATCCGTGATTAGTGATTGGTATTTCCCAATTTCTGATCACCGATCACTGATTCCCACGTTAAACATTAAACGTTAAACAATAAACATTATCACTTGATTGCCCACTCCCCCCGTTGCTAAGTCGCCCGGTCGGGATCTTCTTTCCATTCCCCGCTTTTCCCCCCTTTTTTGTGGATAAGCCGGATATTGTTGATCCTCACTCCCTTCTCCATGGACTTGAGCATGTCGTAAACGGTGAGAGCGGCGACGGAAACGGCAGTCATGGCTTCCATCTCCACTCCGGTTTTTCCGGTTGTGGCGGCCGTTGCCTCGATGCGTATTCCGGGGATATTCTTATCCAATGTCACGTCAACGTTCAGGGAGTCGATCCCGATAGGGTGGCATAGGGGAATCAGATCAGGGGTTTTTTTGCCCCCCAGGATCCCGGCGATCCTGGCGGCCGCCAGAATATCCCCTTTAGGGACGGTCCCGTGGAGAACGGATTCCAGGGTGGGTGGTGAAAGGACCACTTCGGCCCCGGCTGTTGCGACACGGAATGTTGCTTCCTTGTTGCCGACATCGACCATCCGGGCACGGCCTTGCCCGTCTAGGTGCGTGAGGGTGGCCAAGAGGCTATTCCTCGTCGTCTCCGCCAAGAAAGCCGGTAATAATGCGGGAATTTTCCGGAGAAAGGTTCTTGAAAGCCACTCCGAGGCCCGTGTATCCGTTCTCCAGCTCCCTCTGGTGAACGATATTGCCCAGGGTGTGAATGACATGATCCCGTATCCCGAGGATGACTTCCACTTCGGCCTCCCCGGCGGGCACCGGTTGGGGGATCTCAAGGAAAATGCCCCCTTCGGACAGGTCAAGGGTCCTTCCGACAACCTCAAGATCGACCCGGCCTTCGGGGTCCTTGTGGGTACAGGAGACAAGGTTCAACGTCTCCAAGCGCTTGAGGCGTGATCTCGGGGATTTCTGGGACAAGGCATTTCTCCTTGAATGGAGATCGGAGGAATTACGGTCTCCCCCTTATTTCTCCGGGTACCCGTCTATGGGCGACGGATAACATATTTTCCCTTCTATTGCAATTAGTTTGGGCGTTTCCTTTTGACTTTGAAAGGGTGTTTGGATATATTTCTGTAACTCAAAAGGTCAAGGTATGGAGAAAATCCGGGTAACAACATCACGCAGGCAGGAACTCGTGGATATTACACGGTCCGTAGAAGAAACCGTCAGAGGTGCCTCCGTCGGATCGGGGGTATGTATTGTCTACTGCCCCCATACCACCGCGGCGGTAACCATCAATGAGGGGGCCGATCCGGACGTTGCTTCTGATATCGTGTCCGGTCTGGGCCGCCTGATACCGGGAAGTTGGGAGTTCAAACACATGGAAGGGAACTCGGACGCCCATCTGAAAGCCAGTCTTATCGGACCCTCGGAAACCGTTATCATCGATGGCGGACGCCTGGTGCTGGGGACCTGGCAGAAGATCTTCTTCTGCGAATTCGACGGTCCCCGGGAAAGATCGGTCCAGATCCATATCCAGGGGGGAGACTTACCCTAAATGACCGGACCTGCCCGCCTGGAGGGATACCGGGAATGTCACATCTGCGCTGTTAAGGAAAAAATGAGGGCCCCCCGTTGTTACCACTGCACCGGCACCCTTGACTTGAAAGATCTTCTGCTCCTCGAGAGCGAAAAGCGGTGGCGACAGAGGATCGCACCCATCCTCTCGATCTTCATCCCCGGACTGGGTCACTGGTTCTCCGGTCGGCGATATGTCGGTACATATTTCTTCGCGATGGCTCCCCTCAGCATCGGATTCGTTCTGACCACCTACAAAAATTGGAGTTGGGGACTGACGGTCCTGACGGCTTCCTTTGTTCTTGTCTGGTTCCTGACCATCTTCGATTCGAAAAGGGGAACCGACAATTTTAAACCCCCGTGTCAGGTTGCCTGCCCCGTCGAGATCCCCTGCTCCCATTATGTACACCTGTTAGCGGCGGGAAAGGACGTGGAATCGCTGGAACTCATCGAGGCGCTCTGCCCGTTCCCGGGTACAATAGGGCGCATTTGCCACCATCCCTGTGAGGGAGAGTGCAACCGGGGCAAAGACGGAGAGCCTGTAGCCATATGTGTCCTGAAACGGTTTCTGGACGATGAGATCCCGGGATCGCAGGATCTCTTTCGAAAGGAACTGGAGAAAGAATCACACCCTCTTGGACAAAAGGTGGCCGTTGTCGGTGCAGGGCCGTCGGGTTTAAGCGCGACCCTTTATCTGCGTCTTTTCGGTTTCGACGTTTCCCTGTTCGAAGCCAGGGAATCTGCGGGCGGTGCCCCTCTCGTTTACCTTCCCCACTATCGTCTTCCCCGGGAGGTCTACCGAAGGGAAGTGGACCGGGTTCTGGGGCTTGATCTTGACCTGCGGTTCGGTCAAAGGATGGGAAAGGACTTCACCCTCCAGGACCTTCAGGGCAGTGGTTTTTCAGCCGCATATCTTGCCATGGGGGCTTCCAGACCCATTGTTCTCCCCCATACGGGCAGTGAATCCGAGGGGTTTCTCGATGGCCGGGAGTTCCTGGAATGGGTAGCGCAGGACGGTGAAACGCCAATCGACGGGGAGGTCCTGGTTATCGGCGGTGGAAACGTTGCCATGGATGCAGCCCGTTCGGCAGTCCGCTGCGGTGCAAAGAGGGTCAGGGTGATCTGCCTGGAGAAGCAACCGGGCCCCCGGGACAAGAAGTTCCGTTACAGGCACGCCATCTGGCAGGAGGTGAAGCCGGACGACGGGAAACAGTTCATGCCCGCCAACCCCTGGGAGATCGCCGATGTACTTACGGAAGGCATCGAAATCGTCGACGGATCCGCCACCGTAAACTTCGACATCAGGGATGGAAAAGTCGTCAGCGCCCAGTGCTTGCGGGTCGAGCGGATCGATCAGGACCAGCACGGGAAACTTGTTCCCGTGCTTCTGGAGGATACGGAGTTCACCCTGAAGGCCGACAGGGTAATTACGGCTGTGGGTTCTTCCCCCGATTTTTCCTTCCTGGGAGAAATTCCCGGGCAGAGCCCGGTTTCCGACAGGGCCCCCCTTGTCCGCCTGCATGAAGTGGAGGGAATCACCATCCCCCTCCTGGTGGGGGGAGATATGGCCTCCGGGCCCGCCTCGGTCATCGAGGGTATCAGAGCCGGTAAGGAGGCCGCCCTGTATCTTTACCGAAAACTGGCGGGGACTTCCCCGGTGAGTATCCGTTATCGGTCCCGGAGGATCATGGAGCCTTGGGCCAACTATAAAGACAGCCTCGATTTTAGAACCCGGAGGCAGGAGATCACCTTAAGCGCCGACGAAAGAAGGACTTCCTTCAAGGAGATCCGTGGTGGGTTAACCGGGAAAATGGCCAGGGAAGAGGCCGAAAGATGCATGCGGTGCGACTGGCCCCTGATGAGGGAAAGCAAAGTAAGAAAATTTTTCCGGATGGTGAAAAATAGAGGGGGGGCGACCCCCCCCGGTGTCTAGGTTCTGGACACCAGATTCCAGACACTCGCTTATAAAACTAAAAGAGATCATCTTTGATGATCTCTTCTCTGATAATCCTGTAGCATTCCTCTTTCCCCGCTTTTCCCGGGATCTGAAGCACTTCCACAAGGACTTTTTTCCGGGCATAGGTGATCTCGATCCGATCCCCCTCGCGAACGGTTTTGCCGGGTTGGGAAAGACGGCCGTTCAAGGTCACGAAACCGTTATCACAAAGGGTCGCGGCAAGGGGGCGCCGTTTGACCAGGCGGGATCTTTTCAGGAACAGATCGAGACGCAGGTGAACATTGCCGCTATTCTCCATTGGGGAAAATCTCGATGAAAGTGCCCCTGCGAAGTTCATCTAACCATCGGCCCTGAACCTCGACGCTTTTCTCTTTGGCCAGTGAGGCGCGAATTTTCTCCTCGACGCTGGAGAGGGGGGGCGGTTCCGAAACGCCCTTGCTCTGAAGGTTCAGAATATGAAAGCCGAGGGAGGTCCTGACGGGCCCTCCTGTCTCCCCGGGCTCAAGGGTAAGGGCCAGCGATTCCAGTTCAGGGAGCAGCTCCCCTGCCCGGAACATGCCGAGTTCCCCTCCCGTCGCAGCGGAAGCCTCGTCCATGGAATACCGCTTTGCCATAGCATCAAAAGGTGCTCCCGCCCGGATCTTATCCAGAATGCGGGCAGCCCGTTCACGGACAGCGTCATCGGTTTCCCCCGAGACCGGGTCCGGTTTGAGCAGGATGTGTCGGATTACCAGAGTTTCGGTGGGAGCAAAATCGTTCTCATACTTCTCCCGGATCTCCTCTTCCGTTATTTTGCTTCTTTGACTGATGATTGCGCCCAGGGCCTTGTTTACGAGGACCTGTTCCGCCAAATCCTCCCGAAAGGAGCGCCGGTCCTGGCCCCTTGACTCCAGAAGTTCCTCGAAACGCTCTTCGCTCAGGCTGTTGTTGACCATGATGGATTGCTCCACTTTTTCGAGTTCGTCCCGGGATACGTTCAGTCCGTTTTTCCGGGCCCAGGAAACGACAAGGCGGCGCTCAATGAGTGCATTGAGAGCAGCAGAGGATGTCAGGCCGGGGTTGTCGGATTGGACGGACTGGACCTCCCTTTGTGTAATGGGTTCCGGACCGACACGGGCGACGATCCTGTCAACAGTGCCAACAGCCGGGCCTCCCGAGATCTGGGCGGCTGCGCAGGGGGCTGCGAGAAAGAGGGCGGGAAAAAAGAATGCGAGGATGATATCCCGGTATTTCATAAGATCAGGTACCCTAAAGGTTCTCGGGAAAAATGGTGATCTTGGCCTGTTTCTTCAGCGAATCCATCCATTCCTTGAAAAAAGCTTCCTGGCGTTTCAAAAAAATGCGGGAGGAGATTTCGTCCCGGACCTCTTCCAGATCCGGGGATCTCGGGGGAAAACGTTCCTCAACTTTGAAAAGATGAAAGCCGTAGGGGGATTGGACCACCTTGCTGAGGGTTCCGCTCCGGTATCTGAAAACGACTTGATCGAACTCCTCGGGCATCTGTCCTTTTGAAAAAACTCCCAGGTCCCCCCCCTCCTTCGCATCCGGGCTCAAGGAATGAACGCGGGCCAGTTCTTCAAAATCCTCTCCCTTAAGGATGCGGCTTCGCAGGGCATCGGCTTCCTCCTCCGTAGCTACGACGATCTGGCGGGCATGCACCTGGAGGGGCCGTTCGAACTCCTTCTTGTTGGTTTTGTAATAGCTGCTTATTTCATCGTCGCTCACATGGATAACACTGTCGATCTGCCTGTGGATGAGATTGTCGATCAATAGTTTTTCCCGGCGCTCTTCTTTCCATTCCTCCAGTTTCAGGCCGATCCTCTCCAGGGTCTCGTTGAGGGTGTCCTTGGGATAATCCTCCTTTAACTGTTTTATCTCCCGGTTCAGCTCCTCTTCAGAGACCGACATTCCGAGCATTTCGGCTTCCTGAAGAAGCAGACTGGTTTCGATAAGCCGGTTTAAGAATCCCATCTTCAACTCAGATGTAGAAGAGGACTCCGTCTGGGAAAGGTTGGCCCGCCGGGTAAAGCGTTGGTACTGGTTGTCGAAAACAGAGGCCGTGATGGGTTTACCGTTGACCACGGCTACCAGCTTTTTCGGCTGCTGCGTCTCCTGAAGCGGCCCGGGGGACAGTTGAAAAAAGACAAGCACGGCTCCAATACAAACAGCCGCAAGAAAGATAACAAGAAGGATCGCTTTTTTCATAATCTCTCATTTTACACGTTTAAACAGGAACTGTTTACTGTTTTTTTCCTGATAAACCATCCACTTATCGAAAAATCAGAGGGATCTTAATACATCCATCAGATATCCGACGCGATCCATAGGGCTGGAAAAGGTCGAGACATCCAGCTTCAGGGTTACGGGAGGAACGAAAGCCAGCCGCCGGTCGGATGTCAAAAGCTGGACCATGGCGTCGGGGGAGATCTTCGCCCGGGGATGAAAGACCACCAGAAGATAAGGACCCGCTGTGTCGATGCGTTCAATAGCCATGTCCCTGGCGACGATCTGCACCTCCATGCGCGTAAAGAGCCCCCGAACCGAAGGGGTGAACCGGCCGAACCTGTCTGTTGTTTCCTCCTCCAGAAGTTTCAGGGCCGAAAGGTCCGGGACGCTGGCCAGTCTTTTGTACAGGGTAAGCCGTTCACCCACGTCAGGCAGGTATTTCTCGGGCAGGAGAGAAGGTACGGGAAGGGTGATGACCGGGTCAACTTGGAGCCCAGCCTCCTGGCCGGCGGCTTCACGGACGGCCTGCTCGAGAAGCTGGGAATAAAGTTCCAGACCGACGACCTCGATCTTTCCCGATTGTTCCTCTCCAAGGAGATTGCCGGCGCCCCTCATTTCCAGGTCGTAAGATGCGAGGCGGAAACCGGAACCCAGTTCGGTCAGCTCCCTGAGGCTCCTTAACCTCTGCTTTGCGGTCCGGGTGACAGCCCCCTCCGGAGGGACCAGAAGGTAGGCATAAGCCAGGACGTGGGAGCGCCCCACTCTGCCCCTTAACTGATAGAGTTGAGCGAGTCCGAACCGATCGGCACGGTTAACGATAAGGGTATTGGCGTTGGCGATATCCAGACCTGATTCGATGATAGTGGTGGTGACGAGAACGTCGTACCGATTGTTCAGAAAGCCGACCATCACGTCCTCGAGCTGCTTTTCCCCCATCTGTCCATGCGCCACTCCTACCCTCGCGTGGGGAACAGCTTTTCTGATCATCTCTGCAATGACTTCAATGCCGCGCACACGATTATGCACGAAATAAACCTGACCGCCTCGATCCATCTCCCTTAGAACGGCGTCCCTGATAAGGTCGACGTCGAAATATCGCACCTCTGTGTGAACCGACTTTCGGTTGGCAGGTGGGGTATGGATAAGGGAGAGGTTTCTCAGTCCGGAGAATGCCTGGAAAAGCGTGCGAGGGATTGGTGTTGCCGACATGGTAAGGACATCAACCGTCTTCCGGAGGTTTTTCAGTTTCTCCTTGTGGCGGACTCCGAAACGGTGTTCCTCATCGATGATAGCGAGCCCAAGATCCTGAAACGCCACATCGTCGGAGAGAAGGCGGTGAGTTCCGATGACGATATCCAACTCTCCGAGAGCCAAGGATCGCAGGACGGATTTCTGTGCTCTCGGGGAAACAAAACGGCTCAGAAGGCCCACGTTCACCGGAAAGTTCTCGAGGCGGCTGGAAAAGTTCTGGAAGTGCTGCTGGGCCAGGATCGTTGTCGGTACCAGGACCGCCGTTTGTTTTCCTCCGACCGCTGCCAGGAAGGCGGCCCTTAAGGCTACCTCCGTTTTACCGAACCCCACATCTCCGCAGACGAGGCGGTCCATCGGTGTGGAGGCGACCATGTCGCCGATTACCTCTGTAATGGTACGTTCCTGATCCGGTGTCTCCGTCCACGGAAACGACACCTCAAACTCCCGGAAAAGGTGTTCGGGAGAGGGGAAGGTGTGGCCGGAACGGTTCTGCCGGGCTGCGGATATCTTCAGCAGATCCCCGGCCATCAGGCGGAGGGAATGACGAACCCTGTTCTTGGAACGTTTCCACGCGGCGCCGCCCAGTTTGCTCAAAGGTGGAGGTGTTTCGGAGCCGCTCTGGTAGCTCTGGACCCGGTTCATCTGCCAGACAGGAACGTAAAGAGAGTCACCGCCGGCAAAAGACAGGTGCAGGAAATCGTCCATCGCGCCCGCCACCTCGATCTGTTTCAGACCCGCATAGAGGCCGATTCCATGATCGACATGAACCACCACGTCCCCATCCGAGAGGGAGCCGATGGGCAGATCCCACTCGGGGAACGCGGCACCGGCCTTCTTTCGGTGGGAGGAAGGTCCGAAAAGGTCGGCATCGCTGATGATGCGGAGATTCTCCCCCGGGAGGAAAAAACCTGCCGAAAGGGAACCGATGACAATAACAGGGACCCGAACGTCCCACGCCTCGGAGAAGGAACCGCAAATCTGCACCTTTCTTCCCATCTCCTCGAGGATAGACAGAAGTCTTTCCGCCGCCGAGGATGAGTGAAGAAGGATAATGGTTTTTCCCCGGCCATTCCTCTCAATAAGCCGTGCCAGTTCTAAAATCCGGTCCGGCCGGGAAGTCGGGAGGGTTGACGGCAGCGGTGGATGACATGGGACGGTCCACGTATGGTCCCTGTCGAAAAAACCGGTGTGGACCTTTTCCCCGGAGGTGAGAATCTCCACGATATCCTCTGCCTTCCCGTAGACCTCCTCCGGCGGAGGGAAGGGCCGCGGCACGCGCTGGGCCGCGCACTGAAAGTGCCTGCCCAACTCCGACCTGGTTTCCTCAAACTCGTGAAGGAAAAAGAGGGGGTTCTCCGGGAAATGGTCCGTGGGATAGGATCCCTTTCCGTAAAGCATGGGAAGGAAGAGCCCTATTCCAGGGGGAAGGAGACGATCGCGAAACAGGGAGAGATACCGTTCCCTCTCCCCGGAGCCTGCCCCCGCGGCCG
>CBFDCL010000048.1:0-16404 GCA_965603295.1 uncultured bacterium
GTACCGCGACCGGATATGGAAAATACATCCTCAACAGGCATCAAAAACGGCTTGTCAATCGCGCGCTGTGGCTCCGGGATGTACGTGTCTATCGCATCCATCAACTTGAAAACAGACCCGCAGTCCGCACAGCTCGCATCCCCGCAACCATGCTCCAACGCCTTTAACGCACTCCCCTGGATCACAGGAATGTCGTCCCCCGGAAACTCATACATCGAAAGAAGCTCCCGAACCTCCAACTCCACCAACTCCAAAAGCTCAGGATCGTCTACCATGTCCACCTTGTTCATGTAGACAATAATGTAAGGAACACCCACCTGACGCGCCAACAAAATGTGCTCCCGCGTCTGCGGCATCGGCCCGTCAGCCGCCGACACAACAAGGATCGCCCCGTCCATCTGAGCCGCACCCGTGATCATGTTCTTCACATAGTCCGCGTGACCAGGACAGTCCACATGGGCGTAATGACGGTTCGCCGTCTCATACTCCACGTGCGCCGTCGCTATCGTGATCCCCCGCTCCCGCTCCTCAGGTGCCTTGTCAATCTCGTCAAACGGAATGAATTGAGCACCGCCGGTATGCGTCAGACACTTCGTGATCGCGGCCGTCAACGTCGTCTTGCCATGATCCACATGACCAATCGTCCCTACGTTAACGTGCGGCTTCGTCCTCTCAAACTTCGCCTTGGACATCTTCTCCTCCTTAAGCGGCCACTCTTTTGAAGGACTCCCTATGCCACACCGGAGTGGGCAAGTACCTCCTCCGCGATGTTCAGCGGAATCCGTTCATAACGTGAAAAATGCATCGAATAGGTGGCCCGCCCCTGGGTCTTGGATCTCAGGTCCGTGGCGTAGCCGAACATTTCTGCCAGGGGGACCAGGGCCGTGATGATCCTGGCTCCTGCCCGTTCATCCATATTAGAAACCTTGCCCCGCCTGCCGTTCAGGTCACCCATGACCTCACCCATGTATTCCTCGGGCACAACGACTTCAACCTCCATCATGGGTTCCAGCAACACCGCGCCGGCCTTACGGGCCCCTTCCTTGAAAGCAATGGAACCGGCCACTTTGAACGCCATCTCCGAAGAATCCACCTCATGGAATGAACCGTCATAGAGCACAACCTTGACATCCAGGACTGGATACCCCCCAAGGATGCCCTGCCCGGCAGCTTCCTCGACACCCTTCTGTACAGCGGGGATGTATTCCTTCGGGATGACACCGCCCACGATCTTGTTCTCGAACTGGATCCCTTCCCCCGGGCTGCCAGGCTCCACCTCCAGCCAGACATGGCCGTACTGACCCCGCCCTCCGGACTGTTTGACGAACCGCCCTTCGGATTTGACGGCGGCGGTGATCGTTTCCCGGTAGGCAACCTGAGGACGCCCGACGTTGGCACCAACGTTGAATTCCCGCATCAGTCTGTCAACGATGACCTCCAGGTGCAGTTCGCCCATGCCTGAAATTAGGGTCTGTCCTGTGTCGGGATCAGTGTTGACCTGGAATGTGGGATCTTCCTGGGAAAGTTTGGCCAGAGCCGTGGAAAGCTTCTCCTGGTCGGCCTTGGTCCGGGGTTCGATGGCAATGGAGATCACCGGCTCGGGGAACTCCATCTCTTCGAGAAGGATGGGCCTTTCGGGAGAACACAGCGAGTCCCCCGTGAGAGTTTTGGACAACCCGACGCAGGCCACGATATCCCCCGAGTAAACGTCCTTGATATCTTCCCTTTTATTGGCATGCATCTTAAGCAGTCTGCCGACGCGCTCCTTTTTTCCGGAGACCGCGTTCAGAATGTAACTCCCGGCCGAAAGGTGGCCTGAATAGATCCTGATGAACGTCAGGTGTCCGACAAAAGGATCCGTCATGATCTTAAAAGCCAGCGCCGCGAAGGGTCCCTCGTCATCCGGCTTCACCTCGACGAGGTCCCCGCTTCCAGTATCTTTCCCGGAAACAGGCTTGGTATCGATGGGACAGGGAAGGTAATCCACAACTGCGTCGAGCAGAGGCTGAACCCCTTTGTTCTTGAAAGCACTCCCGCACAGAACGGGGACTATCGAGAGATCAAGGGTGGCCTTGCGAAGGACCGATTTCAAATGGTCCACCTCAACCTCCCGCCCGTCCAGGTAGCTCTCGAGAAGGGAATCATCCCTGTCGGCCAGAGATTCCAGAAGGAACTCCCTCGCCGCAGCCGCTTCTTCCTTCATTTCGGTTGGGATCGGCCCCTCTTCGACCTTCGCCCCGAGGGTTTGTTCGTCAAAGGTGTACATGACCCCGCGGACCAGGTCGATGATGCCCTTGAAGCTCTCTTCCGAACCGAAAGGGATCTGGATGGGAACGGCTGTAGCACCCAGGCGTTCCCTCATCATACGAACCACCCGGGGAAAATCCGCACCGGTCCGATCCATCTTGTTCACGAAGGCGATCCTGGGGACCCCGTACTTGTCGGCCTGACGCCACACCGTCTCCGATTGAGGCTCCACGCCCCCAACGGAGCAGAAAACCGCCACCGCGCCGTCCAGAACCCTGAGCGACCTCTCCACTTCAACCGTGAAGTCAACGTGACCAGGTGTGTCGATAACGTTGATGCGTGTATCTTTCCAATAGGTTGTCGTCGCCGCGGATGTTATGGTGATGCCCCTCTCCTGCTCCTGCTCCATCCAGTCCATGACGGCTGCGCCGTCGTGGACCTCTCCCATCCGATGGGAAACACCCGTGTAGAAGAGGATCCTCTCAGTGGTTGTGGTTTTGCCGGCATCGATGTGCGCCATGATGCCGATGTTCCTGTGATTTTTCAGTTGGTATTGACGTGCCACGTTCTTTTTAAGCGACGCCTTGCGTCCGCCTCCCCCATTACCACCGGTAGTGGGCAAAGGCCTTGTTGGCCTCAGCCATACGATGGACGTCTTCCTTTTTCTTGATCGCCGCTCCCCTTTTGTTGGCCGCGTCGATGAATTCGTTGGCTAGTTTTTCCACCATGGTCCTCTCGGTCCGTGCCTTGGCACTGGATATTAGCCAGCGGATGCTCAGGGCCTGCTTCCGGTCATACCGGACTTCAATGGGCACCTGATAGGTCGCCCCGCCCACACGCCGGGATTTGACCTCGAGGATCGGCCGAGTGTTCTCAACCGCTTTCTTGAAAATAGCCAGAGGGTCCTCGTTCATCTTGCTCTGAATGAGGTCCATAGAGTCGTAAAATGTCCTTTCCGAAAGGCTTTTCTTCCCATCCAGCATCAGGTTGTTGATGAATTTGGCGACAAGTTTGTCCTTGAACTTCGGATCGGGCAGGATCTCCCTCTTTTGAGCGCTCCTTCTGCGAGCCATTTCATGCCTCCAGTATTACTTGTATTACTTGGGCCTTTTTGCCCCGTATTTCGACCGTCCCCGGCGCCTGTCCGCTACGCCGGCCGTATCCAGGGTTCCCCTGACAATATGGTATCGGACACCGGGAAGATCCTTGACCCTCCCGCCGCGTATCAGCACCACGGAGTGTTCCTGCAGGTTATGACCAACCCCAGGGATATATGAGGTAACTTCGATCCCGTTGGTGAGCCTGACCCTCGCCACTTTTCTCAGGGCCGAGTTCGGTTTTTTCGGCGTCGTTGTGTAGACGCGAGTGCAGACACCGCGTTTCTGCGGGCACTGCTGCATTGCCGGGCTCTTCGATTTTCGAACCGCTTTTTTCCTGCTGTTCCTCACTAGCTGGTTCAGCGTCGGCATATGTCAACTCCTCGGTTTAAAACTTTTTTTCCTGATTAAGCCCGTATTAAGGGCAAAAATACCCTTACACGGCACACTCCGCTCTTGCGGGGCCCGCGCAAATTCCCCGAATTCCGGCTCACGAGGGATGTAACCCCTTGGAAATGAACCAGAACTTTGGTTCAATACTGCCTCAGATAGACAGCTTTTTTCTTAGGGGAAAAACTTGGGAATATTAACGACGGGGGAACCGTTTGTCAAGGATAAAACAGTTTACAGGAGAGGGGTTACAGGGTGCGGATAAACAGCCAATGGAGGCATCCCTGTCCAGGCTCCCAACCCAAAAACGCAATCGCCTTTACAACCCTGTTGTAGGCCTACTGCGGACGGCCCATGGCCGTCCGCAATCCCTTCCATAGGAAGGAGGGGGACCTTGTCAGGCCTTGTCGTCCCGCCCTATGATCTCTTCGAGTTCGGTTGACAGTTCCGCGGGTGTCACGCCGGAATCGAGATATCTTTTCAGCCCCGTCCCGGCCGGAATCAGGCGCCCGACTATGATATTCTCCTTGAGTCCCCTCAAAAAGTCCACTTTCCCCGAGATGCTCGCCTCGGTGAGCACCCTTGTGGTTTCCTGGAACGATGCCGCAGAGAAGAAGCTATCGGTGTTAAGAGCGGCTTTCGTAATGCCCTGAAGGATCGGCTTTGCAGTGGACGGCTGTCCTCCTTCTCTCATGATTCTCTCGTTCTCCTCCGAGAATTCAGGGCGATCGACCTGCTCACCAACCATGAACCGGGTATCCCCTACCCCCTCGATCCGGACCTTCCGAAGCATCTGGCGAATGATCACCTCGATGTGCTTATCGTTGATCTTGACCCCCTGCAGGAGATAGACTTCCTGCACCTCGTTGACCAGATACTTCTGCAGCTCTTTTTCACCAAGAACGTGAAGGATGTCATGGGGGTTGGGGGATCCGTCCATCAGGGGCTCACCCGCCCTGACCCTGTCCCCTTCGTGGACACTGATGTGCTTACCCCTTGGGATAAGGTATTCACGGGACTCCCCTACTTCCGGACGAACCTCGATACGCCTTTTTCCCTTGACGTCCCGGCCGAAGTGCACGATGCCGTCGATCTCACTGATGGTGGCCTGCTCCTTCGGAACACGGGCCTCGAAGAGTTCGGCGACGCGCGGAAGACCGCCGGTGATATCCTTGGTTTTTGTGGTTTCGATGGGGATTTTGGCAAGGATGTCCCCCGGCAGCACGTCGTCACCCTCGTTGACCATAATGATCGCATGAGAAGGCATGAAATATCTGGCGGTGGATTTGGTGTCCGGCACCTTGAGGGTCTTCCCCTCATCATCCTTGATGGAAACCCGGGGTCTGAAATCCGTGCCCTGATACTCGGTGATAACCTTGCTCGCGATCCCGGTGACCTCGTCCACCTGTTCCTTCATGGTCAGGCCGTCCTTGATATCCCCGAACTTGATCTTACCCCCGGTCTCCGTGAGGAGAGGTGTGCTGAAAGGATCCCATTCGGCGATGAGGACGCCTTTTTGAACTTTGTCTCCGTCACTGACCTTGAAGCGGGCGCCATAGATCACCGGGTATCTTTTCTTTTCTCTCCCACCCTCATCCACAATGGCCACTTCACCGTTCCGGTTCATGACAACAAGGTCCCCGTGGCGGTTTCGAAGCGTGCTGAGATTGATAAACTTTATGATCCCATCGATGGCGGCCTCGAGGGAGGTCTGTTCCACGTGACGGCTGGCGGTGCCCCCGATGTGGAACGTTCTCATGGTGAGCTGGGTTCCCGGCTCCCCGATGGACTGAGCCGCGATAATGCCCACGGCTTCCCCCACGGCGACAGCCTGTCCCCGGGCAAGGTCCCTTCCGTAACACTTCGCGCAAACACCGCGCTTGGCACGGCATGTGAGAGCGGATCTGATGGGAACGCCCTCATATCCGAGCCCTCTTCTCTCGATCTCTTCCACAACACCCTCGTCGATCTCCTCACCAGCCCGGACTACGATCTCCCCCGATTCGGGATCCTTGATATCCTCGAGGACAATGCGTCCGAGGATCCTCTCCTCCAGGGGCTGAATCACCTCGCCCCCTTCGACAAGGGAGGTGACTATGATGCCGTCGTGGGTGCCGCAATCGTCTATTGTCACGATACATTCCTGGGCCACATCGATAAGTCGTCTGGTCAGGTATCCGGAATTCGCCGTCTTCAGGGCGGTGTCAGCAAGGCCTTTGCGCGCACCGTGTGTGGAGATGAAGTATTCGAGGACCTTCAATCCTTCCCGGAAGTTTGCACGGATCGGGGTCTCGATGATTTCTCCGGAAGGTTTGGCCATCAACCCCCTCATGCCGGCGAGCTGCCTGATCTGCTGGGCTGATCCCCTTGCACCGGAATCGGCCATCATGTAAATGGAATTAAAGGTACCCTCTCCCTGAAAACCTTCCCTTTCCAGGGAACCGATGACCTCATCGGCGACCTCTTCCGTCACCTGGGCCCAGATGTCCACAACTTTGTTGTACCTTTCCCCGTCGGTGATCAATCCATCCGTGTACTGGTTCTGAACCTGGGAAACATCCTTCTCAGCCCGTTCAAGGAGTTCCGCTTTTCTTTCCGGAACGTTCATATCGTCGACACAGATGGACAGACCCGATTCCGTGGCGAAGCTGAATCCCATGTCCTTGATGTTGTCAAGGAGATAAATGGTCTTCTCGTTGCCGGCCAGCATGAAGGAGGTTGTAATAAGCTCACCCAGTTCCCTTTTACGCAGGAGACGATTCACCATCTCGAAGGGAATCTCCTCGGGTACGATATCGTACAACAGCACCCGTCCCACCGTAGTCTCCAGGATTTCTTCGTGGTAGCGGACTTTTATCCCTGCCTGTAAAGCAACAACACCACGATCAAAAGCCCTGCGCACGGCATCGAAATTGGGAAAGATCATCCCTTCACCCGTGGACTGAAGCCTCTCCTTGGTCATCCAGTAAACACCCAGGACGATATCCTGTGTCGGAACCACGATGGGACGCCCACTGGCCGGGGACAGGACATTGTTTGTGGCCAGCATAAGAGTCCGGGCTTCCATCTGGGCCTCGAGGGAAAGGGGCACATGAACAGCCATCTGGTCCCCATCGAAGTCCGCATTGAACGCTGCGCATACAAGAGGATGGAGCTGGATCGCCTTCCCCTCGATCAGTACCGGCTCGAACGCCTGGATGCCAAGGCGGTGCAGGGTCGGAGCCCGGTTAAGCAGGATCGGGTGGTCCTTGATGACCTCATCAAGGATATCCCATACCTCCGGACGTTCCTTTTCCACCATTTTCTTGGCGCTCTTGATGGTGGTCACGATCTCGTATTGCTCAAGTTTGTGATAAATGAACGGTTTGAAAAGCTCCAGGGCCATCTTCTTGGGGATCCCGCACTGGTTGAGTTTCAGTTCAGGTCCGATCACGATAACGCTCCGCCCGGAATAATCCACCCTTTTACCCAGAAGGTTCTGGCGGAACCGTCCCTGCTTACCCTTTAGCATATCCGAAAGGGATTTCAAGGGACGTTTATTGGAACCAACAATGGGTCGGCCGCGGCGGCCGTTATCAAAGAGAGCGTCCACAGCCTCCTGCAGCATCCTCTTTTCGTTTCTGACGATGATCTCTGGAGCCCTGAGCTCCATGAGGCGTTTAAGGCGGTTATTCCTGTTGATCACCCGCCGGTAGAGGTCGTTGAGATCGGATGTGGCGAAGCGTCCTCCATCGAGAGGGACAAGGGGCCGAAGTTCCGGGGGAAGAACCGGAATGACATCCAGGATCATCCATTCCGGGCGGTTTGCCGATTCCCGAAAAGCTTCAACGGTCTTTAACCTTTTGACAACTTTTTTTCGCCGGGCCTCAGAATTCGTTTCGAGCATCTCGGACCTGAGTTCCACGGCCACAAGATCGAGGTCGATCCTGGTGAGGAGCTCCTTGATCGCCTCAGCCCCCATTCCGGCGACAAAAACATCCCCGTGTTCTTCCCTCAGTTCCCGGTAACGATCCTCCGTGAGGAGTTCGCCCTCAGCGAGGCCGGTCTCCTGAGGGCCCGGTTCCAGGACAATATACTCCTCGAAGTAGAGCACCCTTTCCAGTTCACGCAGGGACATGTCCAGCATGAGACCGATACGGCTGGGGATCCCTTTCATGAACCAGATGTGCGCCACAGGGGATGCCAGTTCGATATGCCCCAGTCGTTCCCGCCGGACCTTTGACTGGATCACTTCAACACCGCATTTCTCACAAACGATCCCGCGATGCTTCATCCTTTTATACTTGCCGCAGTTGCACTCGTAGTCCTTGGTTGGACCGAATATCTTTGCACAGAAGAGGCCATCCCGCTCCGGCTTGAAGGTCCTGTAATTGATCGTCTCGGGTTTTTTCACTTCCCCGTAAGACCAGGCACGGACCTTTTCAGGGGAGGCCAGCTTGAGTCTGATGGCATTGAAGTTCGCGGGATATTTGGGTCGATCGAAGTACTCACTGTAAAAATCTGTCAAAGGCATTAAATACCTCCAAAAACAGTACTAAGTACTAAGTTTTAGGGACAAAGTACCTTGCACGTAGATATCTCTAATGCACCGTGGATTCAGAACATGGACGTTTTCACTGCGTCCCGTGCCCCTTCTCCGCCATAGCCTTGGCGATGGCGGATACACCCTGCGCACTTCATTTCTCCTCTTCGGTCTCCATAAGTTCCACGTCCAGACAGAAACTCTGAAGCTCTTTGACAAGAACGTTGAAGGACTCGGGAAGGCCCGCATCCATCGTGTTCTGGCCCTTGACGATGGCCTCGTACATCTTGGTCCTTCCCGCTACATCATCGGACTTGACGGTAAGCACTTCCTGCAGGGTATGGGCAGCCCCATACCCCTCAAGGGCCCAGACCTCCATCTCACCGAACCGCTGTCCCCCGAACTGGGCCTTCCCACCGAGGGGCTGCTGGGTAACGAGAGAGTAAGGCCCGATGCTCCTGGCATGTATCTTGTCGTCCACAAGGTGATGGAGCTTCAGCATGTAAATGTAACCCACCGTCACTTCCCGGTGGAACGGTTCTCCCGTCTTGCCGTCATGGAGCTTGGCCTGTCCCCGCAGGGGCAGATCTCCGATCCCGAGAAGTTCACCGATCTCTTCCTCGGCGGCCCCATCGAAAACGGGCGACGCGACCAGAAGGCCTTTCTGGAGATCGCCCGCCAGCTGCATGATCTCCTCGTCATCCTTTTTGTCGATCAGGTCCCTCATGCGCCTTCCGGCTTCCGATGGCCTGTCCGCCCCGTACACATCCTTCATGAATTTCCGGACCTTGGCCGGGTTTGGAGCCGAATCCAGGACCTGACGCACCTTTTCACCGACACCCTTTGATGCCCAACCGAGCATGGTCTCCAAGATTTGCCCCACGTTCATACGGCTCGGGACACCCAGGGGGTTGAGGACCATGTCCACCGGCGTCCCATCCTCCATATAGGGGAGATCTTCCACGGGGACGATCTTGGAAAGGACACCCTTGTTCCCGTGGCGACCGGCCATTTTGTCACCCACTGAAAGCTGCCGCTTGATGGCGAGGTAAACCTTCACCATCTTTATGACGCCCGGAGGGAGTTCGTCCCCTTTCCGGAGTTTCTCGATCTTCCCGTCAAACAAACGCCTGATCCCATCCTCCTGCACCTGAGACCTGCGACGCAGGACCATCATGCGTTCCAGAGCCTTGGGATCGCTTAAGGGAAGATCGAACCATTTGACTTTCGGCAATTCCTCCAGCAGCTTGACCGTTACTTTGCTTTCCTTCTTCGCAAGGGTCTTTCCGTCGGGGCTTTTGCTGTCCGCGGCAAGCTTCCGACCCAGGATGGTCCCCTTGATCTTCTCGTACATACTGTTGCGAACGATGCGAATCTCATCATCCCGGTCTTTGATATACCTGGCAACCTGCTCATCCTCGATGGCCTGGGCCCGGCTGTCCTTGTCCATTCCCCTTCTGGAAAAGACTTTGACATCGATGACAACGCCCTCGACCCCGGGGGGTACACGCAGGGAGGTGTCACGGACATCTCCGGCTTTCTCACCGAATATGGCCCTGAGAAGCTTTTCCTCGGGGGTGAGCTGGGTTTCCCCTTTGGGAGTCACCTTTCCAACCAGGATATCCCCCGCCTTGACCTCAGCGCCGATGCGCACAATGCCGGAATCATCGAGATCCTTTAACGCCTCTTCACCCACGTTGGGGATGTCCCGGGTGATCTCCTCCTTGCCAAGCTTCGTATCCCGGGCCATGACCTCGAACTCTTCGATATGGATGGAGGTAAAAACATCCTCCTGAACCAGCCGCTCACTGACGAGGATGGAATCCTCGAAGTTACACCCGTTCCAGGGCATAAACGCCACAAGGATGTTCTTGCCCAGGGCCAGCTCCCCTTTGCTGGTAGCAGGACCATCGGCGACAACCTGACCCGCCTGAACGTGCTGACCGGGGAGGACAATGGGCACCTGGTTGATACACGTGTTCTGGTTCGAACGCATGAACTTGATCAGATGGTAGATGTCGACGTTGGAAGATCCTTCCACACCTTCCCGGTCCTCTTCTGCCTCATCAACCTGGATGACGATCCGACCCGCGTCTACGCTTTCCACGACCCCTCCGCGCTTGGCGATAACCACCGCACCGGAATCTCTGGCAGCCACGGATTCCATGCCGGTGCCAACCAGTGGAGCACAGGTCGTGAGCAGGGGAACAGCCTGACGCTGCATGTTGGATCCCATGAGAGCCCTGTTGGCGTCATCGTTCTCGAGGAAAGGAATCAGGGAGGCCGCCACGGAAACCAGCTGCCGTGGCGAAACATCCATGAACTGGATTTCCTCGCGGTTCAGCATCGTGGGTTCCCCGCCCTTCCTGGCGGACACGAATTCGTTCTCAAAACTACCCTTGCTGTCTAAAGGAGCGTTTGCCTGGGCAATGACATACCGGTCCTCCTCGAGGGCGGACAGGTAGACGATCTCGTCAGAAACCCGGCCGTCCTCCACCTTGCGGTAGGGCGTCTCGATGAAACCAAACTCGTTGATCTGGGCATAGGTGCTCAGCGAGGAAATGAGACCGATATTGGGGCCTTCAGGGGTCTCAATAGGACAGATGCGGCCGTAATGCGTGGGATGAACGTCCCGCACCTCGAACCCGGCCCTCTCGCGTGTGAGGCCTCCCGGGCCCAGGGCCGAAAGCCGTCTTTTGTGGGTGACCTCCGAAAGGGGGTTGGTCTGATCCATGAACTGCGAGAGTTGACTGGAACCGAAAAACTCCTTGACCACCGCGGAAACCGGCTTGGCGTTTATCAGGTCGTGGGGCATCACGGTTTCCATCTCCTGGATGCTCATCCGCTCCTTGATAGCCCTTTCCATCCGGACAAGGCCGATGCGGAACTGGTTCTCGAGGAGTTCCCCGACGCTCCGCACCCTTCTGTTTCCCAGGTGGTCGATATCATCCGCGGTCGCTTCCTTGGAGGCGCTTCGCAGTTTGACCAGGTATTTCATAATGGCAACGATGTCCTCCTTCATGAGGACGCGAGCCTCAAGGGGGGGCATCTCCCCACCGAACAGTTCCCTGATCTCTTCTTCGAGCTTGATGTTGAGCTTCAGGCGGCCGACCTTGGAAAGATCGTACCGGTCATCGGAAAAGAAGAGGCGATCGAAATGGGCCTTGGCCGTATCAAGGGTCGGAGGATCGCCAGGCCTCAGTTTTCGGTAGATCTCCAGCAGGGCGTCCTCGTGATCGAGGACCTTGTCAGTGGCCAGTGTATCCCTGAGGCTGCTCTCGTACCGGCTGTGGTCGATAAAGATTACCTCGAGCTCGGCCACTCCCACCGCTCTGATTTTCTCGAGCAGATCCTCCGTGATCTCCTGATTGCAGTCCCCGATGATTTCACCCGTCGAAACATCCACCACGGGGGAAGCGAGGTAAAGACCGACCAGATCCACCTGCGGCTCGATCTCGAATTCGGTTATCCCGGCCGATTCGATCTTCTTTGCGGTGGAGGCAAAAACCCTCCGTCCTTCCCGGACCAGCACTTCCCCGGTGGCCGGGTCAAGGATATCTCGGGAAACGTTCTGCATTTCCAGGGTCTCACGCTGATACCCCTTGAGCACCTTTTCCCCTGCAAAACGGATCAGATCAATAGGATAAAAAAGCCTAATGATCTCCTCAGGGTTGTAGCCAAGGGCTTTTAAAAGGATGGTTGCCGGAATTTTGCGGCGCCTGTCGATACGGACATTGATCAGCCCTTTTGCATCGTATTCAAAATCCAGCCATGACCCCCTGTAAGGGATAACCCTGGCTGAATAGAGAGGGCGTCCGCCGATCATGGATTTGCTTTTATCCAGCTCGTAAAAAACGCCGGGGCTGCGATGGAGCTGACTGACAATAACCCTTTCCGTCCCGTTGATAATAAACGTGCCGTTGGCGGTCATGAGAGGGATCTCGCCCAGATAGACCTCCTGCTCCTTGACCTCTCGAACTTTTTTGGTCTTGGTTTCCTCGTCGACCTCAAGGTGAACAAGCCGGATCATGACGTTCAGTGGAGCCGCGAAAGTCATCCCTCTGTCCTGGCACTCCTGGACATCGAATTTGGGTTCCAGAATGTCATATTTGACGTAGTCAAGAAGGGTGGTCTTGGAGTAATCCTCGATGGGAAAGATCCCCTTGAAAACCGCGTGCAGCCCCGTTTCTTCACGCTCCTGAGGATCAATGTTCATCTGAAGGAACTTCTCGTAGGATTCCTTCTGAACCTCGATCAGGTTGGGCATAACGATGATGGAGGGGAGCCTTGAGAAATCTCTTCGCAGCGGAAGCCGGGGACTTGCGGACTGGGGCATGGTCTCACCTCATGAGGAAAAAATGCCATCTATTCAAAAAACTAACGATCAATTTCGGGAGGGGTCCCCCTGGAGGGTCCCCTCCCGATCAATTGCGAAAAGAACCTACTTCACTTCGACCTGGGCGCCGACTTCCTCGAGTTGTTTCTTGACGTCTTCGGCCTCGTCCTTGGAAACACCTTCCTTAACGGGGTTCGGTGCACCATCCACGAGGTCCTTTGCTTCCTTCAAACCCAGACCGGTAAGGGCGCGAACCACCTTGATGACCTTGATCTTCTCGGCACCCGCAGCGCCGAGGACAACATCGAATTCCGTCTTTTCTTCCTCGGCCGCACCGGCTGCCGCGGCTCCCGGAACCGCTGCTACGGCTACCGGAGCGGCGGCGGAGACACCGAACTTCTCCTCGAGTTCCTTGACAAAATCCGCCATCTCGAGAACGGTCATGTTCTCAATAAAAGCAACAACATCCTCTTTCTTAATATCAGCCATCGTACATCTCCTCCTGATACGTTATCTTTTTTGGCAATAGGTTTCCGTTTCAGTCTCAGGCGGCTTCCTTGCCGCGCCCGACGGCACTCAGGACCCGGACCAGACTGGCTGGGACCTCGGAAAGTGTCCTCACGAAGTTCGTGGCAGGGGCGTTCATGGAAGCAAGTGCCTGACCCAGCATAGTCTCCCTGTCGGGCATGCCGGCCAACCGCTTGACATCGTCAAGGCCGATCAATTTGCCCGAGAGGACCCCCACCTTCGGCTGAAGGTGTTCGTTGGTCTTCATGAAATCCACGAGGACCTTGGCCGGAGCCACGGGATCCGAGGACGAATAAAGGATCGCCACGGGACCCGTGAACTGATCCTTCACGACCTCGAGGGGGGTACCATCGGCTGCCCGGATGGAAAGGGTGTTTTTTACCACCTGGAACCTAGCATCGACTTCTCTGAGTTTGGTTCGAAATGCCGTCAGGGCTTCGACGCTCAAACCCCGGTAATCCGTGAGGACAGCCATCTCAAACCCTGAAAACAGCTCATGAAGCACTTGAATCTGTTTCTCTCTGTCAGCGCGTCCCAACTTCTCTCCTCCTTTCCTTCAAGTTTGTGACGTGATGTTCACCACGCCGGCTTGACAATAACAGGATGAGACTTGAAGTGGTCCACAGCCTTCCAGAGGCAATTCATGGAATGCGTAGGAACCACACCGCATCTCGGCTGGGCGCTCAGGAAGAGCGTTTAATCCGCCTTTGCCTGTCATCCAGGGATAAATCCTGGATATTGGGTTTCGGCGTGACCCGGCTGTCACGGAACTACCGGTGTGGCCTGATATCAGAACGACTGAGAACGGACGCTTCGCGGGAGGTTTTCGGCCCCCGCAAAACAACCGCTCCCTTTGCGGAAGTCGCCCCGAAATCGCCTTTATCATCGTTACCGAAGGGCGTTAGCGGCCCAGATCGGATCAATCTTGATTCCAGGTCCCATTGTGGTGGCAATGGTAATAGTCTTGAAATACCGACCCTTGCTGGCCGCCGGCTTCAATTTTATCAGGGCTTCCAGAAATACTGTAAGGTTCTGAGCCAGGTTCTCTCCCGAAAAGCTGGCTTTGCCAATGGGAGAATGAACGATTCCGTTCTTGTCGGTTTTGAACTCCGCTTTCCCGGCTTTGATTTCCTGGATAGCTTTGGCAAGTTCAAAAGTAACCGTTCCCAGTTTGGGGTTCGGCATCATGCCGCGCGGGCCCAGGACCTTCCCCAGTTTGCCCACGGTTCCCATCATGTCCGGCGTCGCCACCACCCTGTCGAACTCCAGCCATCCACCCTGAATCTTGTCAACAAGGTCATCCCCCCCCACGAAATCGGCCCCGGCATCCCGGGCCTCCTTGTCCTTTTCACCCTTGGCGAAAGCGAGGATCCGCTCGGTTTTGCCAAGGCCATGGGGAAGAACCGTCGCACCACGGACAACCTGATCGCTCTTCCGGGGATCGACACCCAGCCTTACCGCGCACTCCACCGTCTCGTCAAACCCGGCGTTGGCAGTCTCTTTCACCAGGGCGACAGCAGTCTCGAAATCGAAGGTTTTGAGCCGATCAACTTTTTGGGCCGCAGCCGCGTACCTCTTACCTGCCTTCATAATATCTTTCTCCAATATTCAATAGCCGTACGCGGCGCACCGTATCCGAAGAAGAGTTTTCCCTCCACCCGGCGCCCTGCGCCCTCGTACTATCCCTCAACAACAATACCCATGCTTCTCGCCGTTCCTTCGACCATTCGCATGGCATCATCGACGGTATAGGCGTTCAGATCCTCCATCTTTGTTCTGGCGATCTCCTCCACCTGAGCTTTCGTCACCTTCCCGACTTTGACCTTGTTCGGTTCACCTGAGCCCTTGTCGATCCCGGCCGCCTTTCGAAGAAGGATCGCTGCAGGCGGCGTCTTCGTGATGAAACTGAAAGACCTATCAGCGTAGACCGAAATAACAACCGGGATGATCATTCCCGCCTGATCCTGGGTCTGGGCATTGAAAGCCTTGCAGAACTCCATAATGTTCACACCATGCTGACCAAGGGCAGGCCCGACGGGAGGTGAAGGGTTCGCCTGCCCTGCCGGGATTTGAAGCTTGATAAGACCGATTACCTTCTTTGCCATGAGAGGTTCCTTCCCTGAAAAATAAATCGGGGCTCACCTTCCGAAACCCACGGGGTGATACGCCCGGGAGATCGACTGTGGCTCAGTTCTTCTCCACCTGCAGAAACTCGAGTTCCACGGAGGTCGCTCTTCCGAAAATTGTGACAAGGACTTTGAGTTTTCCCTTTTCCTCGTTGACCTCTTTCACGATGCCGTTGAAGTTGGTAAAGGGACCGTCAACGACCCTCACGCTTTCCCCCAGGGAGAAAACAACCTTAGGTGTGGGCCGCTCCGCCCCTTCCTTAACCTGCACCTGGATGCCGGACACTTCATCGGGTGAAAGGGGAGCCGGGTTGGACCCGCCGACGAAGCCGGTGACTTTGGGCAGGCTGCTGACAACGTGCCAGGTTTCGTCATTGAGAACCATCTGGATAAGAAGATAACCCGGAAAAAACTTCCGCGTGGAGATCTTCTTTCGCCCTTTCTTAAGCTCCACGACCTCTTCCGAGGGAATCATGATATCTCCGAGCTGATCTTCCCTGCCCTTCTCCCGGAACTTTTGCTGTATGGCCTCACGTACCTGGGTCTCGAACCCTGTGTGAGTATGGACCACATACCAGTTCATGGTTTCTCAGGCTCCTCTGGGAACTATCCGAAGAGGGCCGTGACCATGCGGCTCAGCAGGATATCGATGAATCCAAGGTAGAAGGAAATGATGAAAACAACGACGATGACAACGGCCGTTGATGACAGCGTATCCTGTCTGTTGGGCCACGTAACCTTCTTGAGTTCGACCCGAACGTCGGTTAGGAAAGTGCGGGTTTTTTTCAGCATGGGTGCAGATCCTCAATTTTAATAGACAAAATTCCCCCTTGCATCGCCTGTGGGGATATTGGCAGGCCAGGAGGGATTCGAACCCCCAACACCCGGTTTTGGAGACCGGTGCTCTAACCGTTAGAGCTACTGGCCTTTTTCCGACAGGCGATTAAGCGGGGCTATTTCGTTTCCTTGTGACTCCTATGTCCACCACAGAAACGACAGTATTTCTTAATCTCCAACCGTTCGGTTGTATTCTTTTTGTTTTTCGTCGTGGAATAGTTCCGCTGCTTGCAGTCGGTGCATTCCAACGTAATGATCACACGCATTTCGCCTTGACTCCGATCTTTCCCTGCGGATATCCGGCTGCCGGACCCGCGGTTC
>CBFDCL010000049.1:0-16175 GCA_965603295.1 uncultured bacterium
TCGTTGCCGTCCTCATCGTGGAAACTCATGCCAAAAAGAAAATCCAGGGCGAACTTCGGTGAGTACCGGTAACCGAAATCAAGGGCAAAGCCGTAACCGGTGTCAATATCTTCAACCATACCGTCTCCCAGGGAAGTTAACTGAAACTCCCCTCCCAGGTACCAGCCTTTCGCCCATGCGGGTGTTGACGCCAGAACCATGGAAAGTACCAGCAGGGCAAGGATAACGACTCTTGTTTTCATGACTCCCTCCTTTTGGATATGCAGGGATAAATCTTGGGGGACCGGGACAGGCATCCGCGTACTCATGGAAAGATGTTGTCCGGGGCGGATGAAGAAGAAGGCTCAACAATCGGACAGCAACTGCCTCCCGGCGGCATGTTGATAAGAGCTTGTGATATTGTTATCGGCGAGTAAAAAGCCGATTGGTTTTTATGGAATTCCTGTCCACCGCAGCTTAATGCGAAGGTGGGTGAAATTAAAAATCAGGTCTCCCTGGCAAATACCTCCGTAAGTGGCTCTCCTCCAACACCGACGTTGTCGGGCTCATTCTCGTGAATACAGATGACGAAGGCCTGCGCGTGAATTCCAGTGGCATCAGCGGCAACCTTTGTCAAACCCTGGATAAGCTCCTTCTTCTTATCCTGGCCCATCTTGCCTCCCTCGAAAATGATAACCGGCATGTTCTCCTCCTTAAGAAAGGTTAGAAAGTAGAAATTAGCAGGTAAAAAGAAAAAACTTTCTCACGGTTTGCCAATTGCAGCTGATTAACTGTTCCCATGAGCGAACATTGTGATTCTGGTCGATCCCCAATTACAAAAATTTTGTTGGGTTTTCCTGCCTCGGCACCTTGATGACAAGGACACGCACAAGGGCGTCACTTTCATTGTACCAGCAGTGGGGGATTTTTGCGGGGCTGTCGATGAGCGTGTTCGGTCCCACCACCTCCTTCTCGCCGCCGACCTCCACGGTCCCCAGGCCTTCCAGAACGAAAAAGATGGCGTCCACGGGTGTGATGTGCCTTTTTAGCTGCTCACCGGGCTGAAGGGTGATGACGACGGCCTGGGCGTGCTGGGTGTCGTACAGCTTCCTTACATCGATCCCGTGCGGGTTTTTCTGCATGGGTGCGTCCGAAATTTTTATTATCTTCATTGTTATTCCTCCCTGATGGCAAGTTGACATCCTTGTTTATTATCTCAATGGTCCTCATGTTAACTTTAGAAAGGCATCAACCGGGTGGACATGACACAGGTCAAGAAAGGGGGATGAAAGGGGAAAGGGGAAAAGCGATAATCGATAATAACGTACCCGAAAAACAGGAATAAAGGATGCCCGGTGGTGTCTTGTATCCAGATTCAAGATCCTGACTTTTGGCCACAGCTTTCCCTTTGACGCGGAAGCTTGGTCAGGACAGGCGGCCGGATCCCTTCACTCCCGGGAACGGGTCACTGGATGTCGATGCTCCACTCGAGAAGATATCCAAAATCCTCGGCTGCTTCGTCGTCCACCGTCAGGGTCCAGAGACCGTTGGCGGGTTCCCCGGCTAAAAGGCCCAAAGCACCGTTGGGACTGAAATACCCTGTCCGGGGGTCGTCCAGGTAAGATGTAGCCATGATGCTGACGGGTGCGTCGTCATCGAAAGTTGTGTACCAGAAATCTTCCCCGCTGCTGTCGTTGTTGGTGAGGTAGATACCCGTCTCCTCCGGCGACCACAGGATCAGATCAAGGTCGGTCACCCATGTGTGGACTATGATGACGGTCACCGTCACCTTTGAGATATAGGTGGGCGCTCCGGTGACCAGAATATCAGAATAGTTCGAACCCTCATCGGGAATCGGTACAGGTGTATCGGAGCTATAGTAGGTGTAAACGAGACTGCCGCCCCCATCCCCGTAGCACGCTGGAAAGAGCATGGCTGCAACCAGGAAAAAAGACCAGACAACAACAGCAGGAAACCGGTTCATCAACTCCCTCCTTATAAAACCTTTTTCCAAAGTACGATCCCTAACTTGATCAATAATAACAGAACCTGCTCCGTTTTGCTCTTGAGATAAGGCACCGGATTCTGGGGTCAGAGCATGATTTGTGGTATATCAACCAAACCCGGTCAGGCATGCTGCAATCCACACTTCGACGTCCAAATGCTCGCTCAGGACAGGAAAAACAGACAGTCTGACCCCCTTTTTTGAAAAACAACTGGGAGATTTTCCAATGATCTACATCGATGCTGATGCCTGTCCCGTCAAGGAGGAGACCTACAAGGTGGCCCAACGTTACGACGCTAAAGTCTGTTTAGTTGCCAACAGCCGGATGAAAATCCCCCTTGACGAACGGGTGACCCTCCAGGTGGTCCCCGGTGATTTTGATGCGGCCGATGACTGGATCGCGAAACACGCCCAATCCGGAGATGTTGTCATTACCGGCGACATTCCCTTGGCGGCGCGCTGCATCGATTCCGGCGCCAGGGTCCTCGGCACCCGGGGGGAAGAGTTCACCGAAGCGGGGATCGGCGAAGCCCTGGCCATGCGGACCCTGAAAGATCAGCTGCGCCAGGCGGGCGAGATCACGAACGGACCCCCTCCTATGGACAGGAAAAGCCGTTCCCGATTCCTTTCCAGGCTCGATGAGATCCTCAACGCTTTAAGGCGGGGAGGATAGCGAAGAAAAGGAAAAAACAAACAGGGGTTTCAGGGTCAGGCCCCGGAGAATCCTCGTGTCTAGAATCTTGAATCTAGAATCTAGAATCAAGAATCAAGACACTGTTTTTCCTTCCGCCTGTCCTGTCTGTCCTGCTTGTCCACCGAAGCTTCACGCGAAGGTGGAAGCCTGCCGAAGGGAGCCTGTCGAAAGGCGAACTCTGCGGTTAATAATTCTCTCTTTTAAAGGTATTGTTCATCCATGACCGTCTTCAATGAAAAAGGCGACGCACGGGACTACCTCCTCATCGCCGGGTCCACATTCCTGGTCTTCCTCTCCCACTCCACCCTTGCCTACCTCGCGGTCATCTTACGGGACCTCGGGGTGGGGGAGACGGGCATCGGCATTGTCATGTCCGCGCCCCTCGTTCCCATCCTGGTGGGCATGTTCCTTTCCGGGCACCTCATGGAACGGTTCGGCCCGTTAAAGGTTGTCCGGGCCGGTTTCGTCATGATCCTGCTGGCCCACCTGAGCCTCCAGGTCACGGTAACCGATTTTACGGGCGTCTACCTCTCCCGCGCCTTTCACGGGTTCGGATACGGGATCTTTATGCCGGCGGGGATGACATACGTGAAGGGAAAGCTTCGCCCGGAGAGGATGGTGCACCCCTTCGGGATTTACTCCAGCATGATCCTCCTGCCCCACATCGTGGGCCCGTGGCTCATGGAGAACCTCTACGGTGCGATCGGGCTTCGCAGCTTATTTCTGGTCACAGCCGTTCCTTCCCTCCTTGGCAACGTGCTGACGAGGTTCCCGAGGACCGGCGCGGAGCCGGAAAAGGGGCCAGACCCCATTGGCTACGGACAGCTTTTAAGGATGGGCAGCCTGCGGCCGCTTTTCCTGGCCATCTTCACTGTAGGGGTCGTCTACGGGATCGTGCCGACCCTCATGGCGCTTTACCTGAAGATCTACAGGATCCCCATGGTCTACTACTTCACGCCGTTTACAGCCGCTCTGTTTACGGGGAGGTTCATCGTCGTCCGGCTGTTAGAGAACCTTCCCAGGAAAACGCTGGTGACGGCAGGGTTTATTCTCATGGGTGTTTCCCACCTGTGGCTTATCTCCCATCGGACGGCATCGGCAGCGATCCTGGCCGGGATCATTCTGGGGATCGGGTACAGTTTTGAGTACCCGTCGCTCAGCGTGTGGATATCCGCGAGATTCAAGCCGAAAGAGAGGGGCAAGCCGGTGGCCCTGCTCAACATGGTCTTTCACGCCGGGATCTATATTACCCCTCTCATCGGGGGGTGGGTGATGGAGCAGTTCTCCCTGGGGGCCTACCTTGGGTTTCTCATTGCGCTGGCCCTCGCGGCGGCGGTGGGGATGGTTAAAGTCAGTTCCTAGTACCTGGTATCAAACACGTTTAACATTAAACGTTTAACGTTGAACGAAGTTTCCAGGAACAGGAATAGTTCCCCCGGTCCCTGGTCACAACAGGTTAACCGGATCGTTTGATTACATCCTCTAACAGTTCCCCTCCGACCCCGCTCGCCTCGCGGAAAAGGTGGTTCAGCCAGGTGAGTGTGGATATCGCTTCTGACTCTAAGCTCGTGGAGTTGGCGGCGGCCAGCGGGTGCCGTGGGCTTTTCCTCGGGCTGGAATCGGTTTGCCAGGAGAGTCTCGCCGGCTGGGATAAAGGCGCCAACATTGCTTCGGACTATACGCGGGGCATAAAAACGATTCACAATCGGGGGATCGAAATCCTGGCGGCCGTGGTTTTTGGGGCGGACCAGGATACACCCGAGATCTTCGATAAAACCCTTGCGTTTCTACAGGAAGCCCGGGCAGACGCGCTGCAGGCTACCATCCTCACCCCTTTTCCGGGGACTCCCCTTTTTGCCCAGCTGGAGGCACAGGGCCGCATCATCGACCGGGACTGGAGCAGATATGACTTTGTCAACGTTGTTTTCCGTCCGGCCGGGATGAGTGAAGACGCTTTGCGGCAGGGCCAACGTGAGGTGTTGACCCGGTTTTACTCCCGCCCCCGGATTCTGAGACGGGTGCTGGGCCAGGTCGGATACTTGAGTCCAACAACCATGATCACTGCCACCGTTCCTGTAAACGTCTCGTATCGCCGACGTCTGGCTGCGAACCGGACACTCTTGTGAAAAACACATTTTCCCGGGGATCATATCGGAGAGTCGTGCTTGGCGCCTGGAGAGTAACTTTAACTGGTAGCAAGTTACAGGTGCAAAGTAGAAGGTAAGATCTTACTTGTTACTTTTTACGTTCAACTTGTTACTGTATCCCCCCCCATTTGCTCCCGGCAACCGAAAGCGGGAACTCCCTCCACCTGATCGTGGTACAATTATAATTCTCTACCGAATTCCTTTCATTTAGGGGGGATGCCATGAAAAAGTTCTCAGTAAAGCATGTTCTTACCATTGTTTTGCTGTCCTGTTTATTGGGTCATTTCCCACACGGTCCCGAGGCAGTGGCTCAGAGCGCGCACGGGCAGGGGGCCGAATCCGAGGTCAGGATCAACGGCAATGTCCTGTCGCTGGAAACCGTCGGGCAGATGGAGGCTTTTTACGGAGTCCGGCCCGTGCCGGGGGATTACTGGTACGACTACCAGAGCGGGTTGTACGGCATTATGGGGCAACAGGCCGCGGGGATGATGTATCCGGGACACGCCTTTGGCCAGATGCCGGAAAACGCTTCCAACGGCAATTCGGGGGTGTTCATGAACGGACGGAACATAACGGCCCTGGAAGCGGAATATCTCGCCATTCTCCTGCAGACTCCAGTCATGCCGGGCCGTTATTGGCTCGACGCGTATGGCAACTGCGGTATCGAGGGCCTGACCGTCCCCCTCGTCAATTTTTACGAGGTGGCCAGGATGAGGTTCGGTCCGGGTTCGGGTGCGAATCCGGGTTCCGGTTCGGGCGGCGGGGACAACTTCTGGTCAAGCCACTTCAGTGCCGGAAATTACGACCAGGGCAACACCCGGGGGTACGTGAGCGTCCCCGGCCACGGTCCGGTGGGTTACGGGTATTAGAACCGAGAAGTCTGGAGAAACGCCCGAATGGGCGACCTGGCGAGAGTGCGACGGGGCAACTGAAAAGAATAGTGCAGAGTGCAGCGTGCAGAGGGGGGACAGCCCAAAGCCCAAGGCCCAAAGACCAAAGAAAACTGCGGTGATTCGTGACCGGTGACTGGTAATTTGAAAATCTAAGATCTCAAATAGATCCAAGATCCAGGAAAACCACGTTAAACATTAAACGATAAACGATAAACAAAAGCGTTGGCCGTAGCCACAACCTCAAACCCTCAAACCCTCAAACTCTCAAACTCTCAAACTCTAGTTTTCCCCTTCCAATGTCCGTAAATAGGCAATCCTTTTTTCCGTTGCGGGGTGGGTGGACAGGAACTCGGGGCCTTCGGCAAAGGAGTTTTTCTGTCCGATCCGGGTCAGGAAGGCGATCATCGGCTCCACCCCGTACCCGGCTGCCCGCATCCATTGGGACGCCCTGAGGTCCGCTTCCTCTTCAAAACCCCGGGAATACCGGGATTCCAGGAGCAGGGCTGGAAGGGTGCCCGCGGTGGAGGTGATGGAAGCCACGTCGCCCACCAGCAGGGAGACCATCAGGAAAACCCCAGCCCCCTGCAAAACAGTGCGCACCGCATGGCGCCGCTCAAGGTGGGCAAGCTCATGGGCCACAACGCCCACAATCTCCTCATTCCTTTCAACGAAAGTGATAAGTTCATCGGTGAGCACAACCGTTCCCCCGGGGAGAGCGAAGGCGTTGGGGCCGGAGGGGGTCTTTCTAAAAACGAGAAAACGCGGCGCGTACGCCCCGGTCCTGGCTACGAACCCTTCCACCAGGGATTCGATATCCTGGCGCCGGGAAGCATCGAGCTCCGACGGGCGGAAAAAGTGCCGGTCCGCGCTGGCCAGTGCCTCTTGGCCCAGGACCTGGAGGGCTTTGTCGGGGAGGGTAAAAGCCACTTTCTCGGCAAGCAAGGGGATTCCGTAGATCGATGTGGCGACAACCGCCAGCACTGCCACAGCGACGGAAACCAAAGCTGCCTTCCAGTGACTCTCCAGCAGGTGGATAAGGCGAAACCCGCGGCCGCTGCCTGTTTTCCGCTCCAGGACGGAAAAAGCCCGGTGGTCCCCCGTGTCCAGGCGGCCCCCCCCGGGGGTATAAAGGGTGCGGCGGGTGCTTCCCAGGGCGGGCTCGAAAGTACACCTGGCGATCTTGAAATCCTCGTGGAGCCCTTCGCCCCGTATGGAAATTATGTCCCCGAGGACATTCACGGTCACCTCGTGGGCCCTTGAGTTCCTGCCGTCAAAGTATGTTCCCCCAAAAGCGATCACCAGCCAATGTCCCAGTCGAAGAAGTCCGCCGCCGTGTCCCCCACGGCTCCTTCCTTGTAGTCCTCAGCCGCCTCGAAGAAATCCATTTCACCGGGCAGGGTCACAACAGTCCTGGGAAGGATATACCGGGTTCGGCGGACCTTGGCCCAGGGGGCCATGAGCCCTAAGCTGAAGACAATGGCGAGGACGTTGGTGAGGCGAATCCAGGCCAGATCCCTCGCCCTTAAAGAGACGTCAAAGGTAATGTGATCCAACTGCGTATTTCCCCATGCGTAATTGAAAATACTGGCGTAGACGTACTGCTGCACAAGGAGAATAAAAAGAAAGAAAATAACGTAGGAGATAAAGCCCACACCGAAGATCGCTATCGCGTTGGGTTTTCCTCCCCCGCGTGACAGCCCGACTATCAGGGGCACCAGGATTCCCATGACCAGGCCTCCGGCAAAAAACGCCCCGATCATCATGAGCATAGCTTTTAAATAAACACCGTAAAAACGCCCCGGTCTTCCCCTGAAACGGCTGCCGGTTTTGCCGTAGGTCAGGTTGTCGTGAAGATAGTCTCGCTGGAGGTACACGAAGAAGGGAAACGAAGCCGCGAAACCTACCCCGACCAGGATCATGATGATCACCATCATCATTCCGGGGACCGCGGGGGTTGATGGAGCCCCCTGGCCGCCCAGCAGCGTGGGAAGGGCGATGATAAAACCGGCCAGGAAGGCGAGAGGGATGAGCGCGTACGCCTTGTAAGCACCTCCGGCACTGCCGGTGAAACGGAACCTGATGTTGCGATAAGCAGAGTTCTTCGCTTTAAAGCGGTGGGCCTTGTAAAGAAGCCAGGGGACTAAGCTCCAGCCGGCAACTGTGATCAGGGAACCGATAAGAGGTGAGATGCTGCCGGAAACGTTCATCACTACAAGAGCCCCGACGACGATCAGATGCCCCTTGAGGATGGTACCGGGTTTGGCCAGGTAGTCGAAGGGTTGTCCGTCGAGCAGGGTGTTCGCGTGAAAATACCGCCGCGTGCGCACCTTGGCCCATGCCCCGTAGATCCCGAGGGTCAGGATCGTCAGGGCTACGTTAACGATCCAGATGCGAAAATACTCTCCTGCCGAACCGGTAAATTTAAGAGCAGTTTTCCGCGGTTGAGGCCTGGTCTCCGGCTGATCGACCTGTCCGGGAAGGCCGGGCGGCGTAGCCATGGAGATTCCCGGAGGAGCCGCGGTTTGGGGGTCCGGCCTGGGCGGCGGGGCTTTAATAGAGAGATCTGCTGCTGCCTGAGCATCGGGGGTGGTTCGACTGACCCCGGGTTGATCCTTTTGATCCGATGGTACGAACTGGAGGGATACACCGTAAATCCGGAGGCTTTCAATGAGCTTCCTGGCATTGACTTCCCTGATCCCCCGGATAAGGATAAAAGGCCTGGGTTTCAAGAAGAGAGCCTTGATCTGTTGGGCAGTGTGGGCGGGATAGATTCCCTGGAGGGTGCTGACCAGCCTGGCTTCCCCGTCGGGGCCGCCCGTTTCCCTTAACATCAGGTTGCCGTGCTTGGTCAATTCCATTCAGGCCCCCTTCCCAAAGTAGTCACGATGGATTTTCTATGGCGACAATCCTACAACATGTAGGGATTTTTTTGCAAATCTTTGATTTTAAAGGGAATAGCACACAATCGTGTGCAGTGCTTCTGCACCTTCCGGTTAAACGTTCAATGTTTAACGTTTAACGAAAGAAAACAATGCAGAGTGCAGAGAAGGAAGCGTGGGTTTGAGGTTTGGAGTTTGAGGTTTGAAGTTGAAGTTCGTGCTTGGTGATGGGTTTTTCCCGTCATTAAGCGATTCTTTTTTTGGGAATATGAAATCTGAAATTGGAAATTATCCTAACCGTATTTCTTCGCCAGGCTCAGGTGGCGAACCGTCTCGGGTTCATGCCCCAGCAGTTTTGCTGCCTCTCTGTCCGCCGCCAGCACG
The DNA here is from genome assembly GCA_965603295.1 of uncultured bacterium. Classification (GTDB taxonomy): domain Bacteria; phylum BMS3Abin14; class BMS3Abin14; order BMS3Abin14; family BMS3Abin14; genus JAFGWO01. The sequence continues at coordinate 8,982 of CBFDCL010000049.1, forward strand.
TCAGTACTGGCGATGATTTTGTTGATGGGCGGGTTGGGTGTTTTCCCCGACAGGTGGCCTCCTGACAGGCCTTCGATGGCGTCAATGACAGTAAGGTGCGGTTTTGCATACAGCATCAAGTCGGCGATCGCCTGGTGTTCGTCGCCTGCGTGGATACGCGATTTTTTGTAGGACCAGTAGCCGCCATAGTGCTCGGCGGAAAGGCACCCCACCATGTTCTTGAGCCCAAGAGTTACGGTGGTGATGGTGTGGTCCTTGGCGGCGGGGACCGAGACGAGGGCCGCCCCCTCCAGGTAATCGGGCAGGTAGATCTCCTTTAACACACCTGCCCTGCTATCCTCGTATTTTTTCGCCGGCTGGGCGTCGAGGTCCACCAGCTCGACCCCGAACTTGCCTGCTACCTCCTCGTAGCCGTTAACCCGGAAATTCTCCCGGGTGCTCCCCTCCCCGGAACCCTCCGCCACGATGACAATAGCGTCGAGCTTTTCGACGAGATACCTGACCACCGCCATGACGCACCTGACGTCGGTGGTCACCGGAGGCGGGGAGTCGTTGACCACGTTGGGTTTAACGATGACGCGGCGGAACTTTGCCAGCGTTTCAGCGGCACCCACTTCATCAAGGGCACGGGTGATAGCGGAGGGGTAATCGTCGGGGGAGGAAATGGGGATGGAGGCAATTTCAAATTTCATAATTCAAATGATTGTTAGTGCACATGTGCACCAGTGCACGAGTGCACTTTTAAAACCTGAGAATGTGCTTGTCCCGCCGTAGCTGTTCGGGAGGCGTTAGCGTAGGCGGAAGCTCTGACCCCAAGATTGTCAGTCTTTACGTTAGATCGTTTTAGTTGCTTTCGAAAGAGCCGGTTTTTGCCGGTGCCAGGTTGATCTTCATCCGATGGTGTTGAGGAGTTCCGCCACTTCCCGGACGAGCTGTTCAATAGCCTTGTTCTTTCCCGCTCCCAATGTCCATGTTCCCTTTTCCCGGACGTGAAACGACTTCTTACCCAGTTCCTGGCCGGCACTGTCCTTTACGGTCATCTCACCGACGATCTCCACGATAAAAGAAAACTTCTGCGACACCCCCATCCGGTCAAAATCGATAAAAAGCTGCAGACCGTCCGGCATGTGCAGAGTCCGGGCCGGATCAATATCCCGGACCTGGGTGTAGTGTTTTGTCTCTTTCAGGCTGGAGACCATGGAAGTTCTCAGGTTGGCAAGATCTGCATCGTCAAAGGTGTAAGTGAACGCCCCGCTGCGCTCCTGGATCTTGTGCTGGATATAATCCGTGAGAAATCCTTCGAATTTCTGCAGCCTCATGTCGTCGTAATAGGCGCGTTCGAAGTTGGAGTTAAAAGGCATCACGTTGAGGTAGGCGCCCTGGTGTCCGGAAAGGTCCATTTTAACCATGCTGGTTTTAGACCCTGCACAGCTCATCAGCAGGAAAAGCATGACGAGAATACCCAGCTTCTTCATGAGAGCATCTCCCTTTCAGTTACTTGATTTCGATCATGTCCTTTAAACTCTCTTCAGGATACCATCTTCCGGCGGCCATGACTCCCAGAGGTTCCTTTATGTCGGCGACATCCTCCAGGGGATTTCCCCTGACTAAAATGAGGTCAGCCCGTTTTCCGGTTTCGATGGTGCCGAAGTCTCCCCGTCCGGTCATCTTTTCAACAATCTTGGCAGCGTTGACCGTGCCGGTTTGGATGGCCCCGTAGGGAGTGAACCCGACCTCCGTAAGGATTCTAATCTCATCGTGGATGGAAAACCCCGGAACGATCCCCATGCCCCCGGTTCCCGAGTCGGTTCCGAGCAGCAGCGTTATCTCTGCACCCTTGAGTTCCTTTGCCAGGATCCTTTCCATGTTGTACTTGAACGGCGCCAGGGACTCATATCCGCTGAAGAGAAATTGATGTTTCTCCTGTCCTAGGCGAAAGTTCTTGAGATAGGCATCGGGCAGGTACCGGTTCTCCGGGCGTTTGATAAAATCTTGGGGTTCAGTGAGCTTGTTTACAATGCTCTCGGCGACGGTGAGGGTGGTGCAGATGGGGGTGTCCGTTGTCTTTAATCTGCTGACAATCTGTCTGATGCTTGTCCCGTATTTCTTTTCCAGGGTATCGATACCCAGATCAAGATCGTTCCTGTATTTCCTGGCGGCCTGGCTTATGATGCCGCGGAATATCTCTATCCGGCTCCGTTGCATGTCGGGCTCAAGATCCAGGAATTCGAAATCCAACTCCTCTATGTGGGCGATTTCGTCCATTCCCTCCGAGAGGATTCCGTCCAGCCCCACCAGGAAGGGGATGTGTCCGGCAGTGTAGATGCCCACCTCCTTCGCCTCTTTCATTACCTCCTGAAACTCCCCGCGGGTTACGTAGGAATAGATCTTTATGAAATCGTAACCCTGGTTTTTCTGTTCTCGAACCGCGCCGGCCGGATCAGGGACCGGGCCGTAAAGTATGGGGCCGGAGGTATAGATGGCCGGACCGGGCTGCTTCCCCTTCTTAACCTCCTCTCGCCACTTCAGGACGTGATCCGGTGGTCCCCCGAGGGGGCCGAAACACCTGACCGTCGTCACACCGTTAGCCAGGTACAGTTTCAGAGGCATCACAGGCCAGGCGGGGCCTATCCAATCGTATTGCGTGTGCATGTGCATATCGGCGAGCCCCGGCATGAGCCAGGCACCTGCTCCGTCGATGACAACAGCTTTCCGGGGAACACGGATCTTATCTGATGAACCGACCGCCACGATCCGGTCCCCCCGGACAAGAACCGTCTGGCCGAGGATTACAATTTCGCTGGTCATGGGGACCAGGCTGACGTTGACAAAAGCGGTGACGGGGTCTTTTTCCGGGGAGGAAGAGCAGTCCACCACAAGGAAAAAGGCAAGCAGGAAAACAAGGAGGACTTTTATCTCAGATCTCATATTTTTCCGCCATAGTTTTAGCGAAGGAGGATCTCAGATCTCAAAGTAGTATGAGTGCACGTGTGCACCGGTGCACTGATAACTGTCAAACTATCACACTATCAAACTCTCAAACTCATTTCCCTCCTTTGGACCTTGGACTTTGGGCTTTGGGCTTATTTTTCCCCCACTACCACCATTCTTTCACTCTCCGATGTATAGGGAGTGCCGTAGATGTCCTCGAAGGTCTCCACCGTGACAAAGCCGGTTTTCCTTAACAGTGATGATATGGCGTCGGCCGAATAATACCGGTGGACCATGTTAAACGAGGAGATTTTCCCGCCTTTATTAACATTCCATCTCATGGGCGGCGTGTTTTCATCGGACGCCTCCCTTTCCACCGTTACGGCGATATCATCCACCGCCGGAAGGTCTATCCGCTCCTTGCCCTCCCACACTTCAAGGGCATGTTTGCGGCTGATAGTCTCGATGAGAACCTTGCCGCCCTTTTTTAAAGACCGGTGGAAATTTTGGAGGACCACTTCATCGTCCGCCGGGTCGTCGAAGTAGCCAAAAGATGAATAGTAGTTCCAAACAGCGTCAAACTCAGCCGGCCTGACGAATGTACGCATGTCGTCCTGGACAAATTCGATCTGCAGGCCCGCTTTTCGGGCGCGGTCCTGTCCCCCTTCAATGTAGAAGGGCATGAGGTCCACCGCGGTCACCCGGCAGCCCCAGCGGGCGAATTCCAATGCGTGCCGTCCCGGCCCGCTGGGGAGATCCAGGATCCTTGCCCCTCGGGGCAGCTGGAGAAGGATCAGCCCCTGCTGGACCTCGGAAAAGGCCCTGTCCCAAAGGGGGCGGGGGAACAGGAACGACTCTAAATCACGCCAGAAATTTTTGTTCTTGTACCAGTGGGTCAAAAGAAACGCTCCGGCTTTACCCGAATTCCATTTTCATCACGCCCAGAAAATTAGTTGCGGTAGAAGTAGAAGTAGAAGTCAAAGCCCCGACTTTGCCCTTGCTGCTACTGCTACTGCGGCTAGCCCTTCCTGAGAATGTGCTTGTCACCCCGCCCTGTCACGCCATAGCCGGCTTGTGAGGGCATAGCCAACAGCGACGCCCCAAGGCGACGGCGGAAGCTGGTCGGCAGCCGTTAGCGACTTGTCCCCCTCAGCCTCGTGCGAAGGGGGAAGGCGGGAGCTCCGACCCCAAAAAAGTCAGTATCAAGTAGAAAGTAGAATGTTGAAAGGGATATTGAAGAGCAACCTTTCAACCTGTTACTTGTAACCTGTTACTGATCCCACCTGAAAATCTGGGCTCTGATCCCAAGAATTGCCCTCAGGCGTGATAAAAATACAAGCTACGACCCCAAAGGGCAGTGTCTAGAATCTAGATTCTGCCTTTTGGTCAAAATTCGCGGCCTGAACCCATTAGTTCCCTCACCTGTCTCTCAACTCGCTTAAACGTCGAAAGGTAACATGGGGTACCGATGTTGGTCATTTTGCCCTTGGCAAAACCGAAGGGCATGACCATGGCGGCAAGTTCGGTTTTCGAGAGGCGGATAAAAACGGGCGGGCCTCGTCTGGTCTCCTCCTTTATAAACTCCACCACGGCCAGCGTCCCGCCAGATCGAAGCACCCGGGATACCTCCTTCAGCGCGGCCGTCTCTTCGCCCCGTTCGGCAAGGTCGTGCAGTACCGTGGCCATGAGCAGCAGGTCCACCTGGCCGTCACCGATGAAATCCAGCTTCAGACCGCTCGCGTTGACGCCCCTGACACGGGTGGCGCCGTGCTCTTGGGCCCTCTGGTTAAGAGTGTCGATGCCTGCGCCCCACAGGTCGATGCCGACCAGGTTGCCGGCCCCAGGGTAACGATCAGCCATCGCGAACAGGTAGTTGCCGATCCCGCATCCGAAATCCAGGATAAAATCGGTCCCCGACGCGGGAAGGGCGTCCAGGAACTTTCGCTGGTCGATCAGGTCAAAGCTGGAACTACCGGCTTCCCTGGGAACTCTGCTCATGGATACCTCGAAGATTTCTGGTGATAAAGTCTGTATGAACCATCCAAGTCAGATGATGGGATAAGGTAACATGGAGAAGAGATTTTATGCTGGGAAAAGTCGGATGGTTCCTGTTTTGGTTTCGTTTTGGTCTCATACAAAAAAGGTTAAAAGGCAAGCTACGATACTAAGATCCATAAGCAAAATGTGAAAGGAGAGAACTGACCCCATAAATTTGCCCCGGCTTAACACACAACTGATACCACCGCAATGGTCGGAAACCATGGGTGCGTGTTCCACCTTGTTCCTGCTTCGTTGACTATGTAAACTTCCGTCTTCGCTCTGCGAGCTGCGCCGTGACAGGTCGTGTTCCAGAAAAAAACGCTTTTACAGGAACAGGGGCTGTTTCAGGTTCCCTGGTTAAATCATGGAACGTAATAAGGCGAGAGTTAAGCGACAAAGTGCACATGTGCACCAGTGCATGACTGCTACTAGCCAGTAGTAATATGAGTATCAGTAGCAGACTTCGAATCTCCTGCTGCTTCTACTGCTACTAGCCTTCCTGAGAATCTGCGCCCTGACCCCGGCGACCCCTGCTCTACCAGGCGAATGACGATGATGGATAGAACCATGATAGAACCGGTTCTGTAGATCGCCTTGATGTACTTCAGGCGATCATGAGTTGTCGGCTGCAGCAGTCGAATTGTGGCAAACAAGGTAATCCCATCGAAAATGGCGATCTGCAATGATTGGGGTCGGAGCTCACATTCCTAGATTTTTTTCAAGGTTCATTAACCTGAGAATGTGAGCTCCGACCCCAATAACCTCCTGATATTGAATCGAATGTAATGCCGAAATTTAGTCGAAGTAAATCGAGTAGGTGATGCCGATGTCGGTCAGGTCAAAATCATCTCCATCAATGTCGCCCTGCCCGAGTGCGAGATAAAGATCAACGGAAAAATAGTCTCTGAGCATATAATTGTATCCGCCTGTGATAAAAAACGCACTTCCATCGTCACCACCCATATCGACAAACCGAAAACCACCTCCAGCGAAAAGGGAATTTTCACCCATGGGGAAATAGTATTTGCCATTCAGACCGATGGTGTTTATGTCACTACCGCCCAAATCCATATTGGCGAATTCGAAACCCAGCTCAACGGTATCGGTGAGGAAATATCCTCCCCCCAACGCCAGTGTGTCGATGTCCATGTCGCCCCCGTCATCAAAATCGCGAGAAACGGTTGAAAAACCACCCCCCGTGCTTAAAACACCTGTCCCCGCACCAAGTCGGATCGTTCCCTTCTGGAACGCTATAGCCGGTGCCGCCATTGCCATTACCACTACAAGAATTCCAAAAACAAGTACCTTTCTCATGCCTTGCCCCTTTCAGAAAAAATGTTACCGTTAAGTCGAGATATACCGTGGGACACGGCCCCACCGGTATGCACATCCGTCAAAAAAACGAATTTCAGGAAAGATTGATAAGCGGCAAACCGGGAACACATTACACGGTGGAATAGGTGGAAATCAAGATGGAAAGCCCTACGGGCGTTGTGGGAAGTGAATTCGCCTTCGCTAAAGCTTCGTTGAACCTGGGGTCGCATCTTGGGGTTCAAGGTTTTAGTAGATTTGTAGACCTGTGAACTTATTAATTGGATAAATCTTAAACCTCAAGATACGATTCCAAGGTTCAAGTGCACCTGTTCACGAGTGCACTTTAAAACCTGCTTGTCCACCGACTTGTCACGCCATAGCCAAAGGCGACGGCGGAAGCTGTTCGAGGGGGGGTTAGCGTAGGCGGAAGCTCTGACCCCAAGGAGTCGCGGCAAAAAGAAAGACCTTACTTGTTATTGATCCTCATATAACGTACGGCTTAACCTTTCCAGAACGTCTTACTCCCCTCCCGGAGTGCTTCCGCCCTGCTGATCCCGATATCCTTAAGCAGATGATCACTCATCTCGAGCAGGGCCTTTCTTGAACTCTGTCTGTGGTTCCATTCCCGGATGGTGCTTGTGATACCCGTAGCAGCATTGGCAGACCATCTGCCGATCCGCTCAAAAAAATCCAGGATTTCCAGCCCGGAAAAGTTCATATAGGCTTTCTTCGTTGCAGCCATGACATCCTCCCTTAATAAAAGATGGTAAAAATATGTACCCTTTCTATTGATAAGTCTAACGAATGTTTGTTATATTTTACATCAAGAACACTTATGTATTGTGGAGGTATCGATGGACCTGCCAACCGACCTGCTACGTACATTCATAGCGGTTTTAGACCACGGCG
>CBFDCL010000050.1:0-15732 GCA_965603295.1 uncultured bacterium
ACCACAGGTGAATGGAGAAAGCGAAGATCCCCCCGAGGGCAAGGAGCAGGGAAAAGATCAATCCGGCTGTGCTTTCCTGGTGGACAAGAACCAGACCGTAAAGGACGAACAGCAGGAGGGGGAAGTGGAGAACAAGGAACCCGGTGATACCCCCCGGCAGCCGGAACAGTTCCCACTCCTTCCAGTAGGCGGAGTCGATCTCGTGGTTGATGAGCACAACCGCGTTGAAAAGGTATATCCAGAAGAGAAGGTCGAACATTAATCAGTACCTGATGTCTGATCCCAGTCCAAGTCCTTGGGAAATCTAGTGCATAAGTGCAAATTAACTGGTGCCTGAGTGCAACAGATAATTATTGCACCCTGCACTTTGCACTCTGCACTGGATTACAGGAACTCGACGATCTCGCCGAGTTCCTTTCTTTTCTTATTGCCCTTTTTCTCGAACCCCTTCTTGGGGTAGCCGAGGGGTGTAATGGAAAACACCTTCTCGTTGTCCTTAAGCGACAGAGCCTCACGAAGTTTATGCGGATCGTAGGCCTCGATCCAGCAGGTGCCCACGCCCTCGTACTCGGCCGCCAGGATCATGTGGTCCATGGCGATGGTAAGGTCCGTTTCTATGGAGTTGTAGCCGTCGGCTTCCCGGACCCACGCCTCGTCCACTTTTCCCACAATCACCAGGACGTGTGGGGCGTCGGAGAACCAGCTCCGTCCGTAGCACGGTCGCACCTTCGCAAGCATCCCCGGCGATGAGATCACCAGGAACCGCCACGGCTGGGCGTTCACCGCCGACGGGGCAAAGCGTCCCGCCTCAAGGATCCTGTGTAACGTGTCGTTGTCTAACGGCCTGTCCGGATCGTAGTTCCGGATACTTTCCCGTTCCCGGATGAGTTTGTAAAAATCCATGAGACCTCCCTGGTAAGTGGATTTAAACCTGGTCCTGGAAAAAAATATATTGCATATGTACATCAGCGCACACGCTGACCTGGCGGAGCGCCCGTGCAGGGGATTAATGCACTCCCCCCGCTCCACCAGCGCACCCAATCCTGATTGTTCAAATCCTGGTCCAAGTCAACATCCACGTAACTTCGAACATTCAAACTCTCAAACTTTCAAACAATTTTTTTCAATCCTCAATCATCAATTCACCATCCCCTTCTTCCTTTTTCTTTTTCCTCTGCGGCAGGATGATAAATTCCGGCGTCTGCTTCCAATATCCCCCGATGGAGATGGACTCCCAACCCCACTTGATCCAGCCGATAAGGGCCGAAGCAAGCCAGAGGGCCCAGGCCAGCATCAAAAGGCGATAAGCGAAAAGCGGCACCGACAGGATCCATGCCCGGGCTGTCTCAGGCCCCACACGGTCGGCGAACCACTGGAGCTGGTTCCCGTAGGAACCGTTGCCCATAATCTGCATGGACGGGAAGCCCAGGAGCCCCTGCTGGACAGCCCCGATCAGGGACATAAAGGCAGCAATAGTAAGAAGCGCCAGTCCTGCCTGGGCCAGGTTATGCCAATTCGCGTTGGTTTCCTCGGTCAGCCGCCTTCGCAATCCGAGGGCGAAAAGCCAGAGGACGATGATGAACGCCCCGGGCAGGGAAGCCTGGGTCAGGCCAACCCCCAGGAGCCCCCAGTGCCACCACTTCAGCGGGGTCAGGCCCGTTCGACCCAGGCCGATGGAGAGAAGGAGCACCACCAGAAGAGCACCCCAGAAAAGGACGGCCGGTCCCAGCCGCGGGCCTCCTGTAAAGAGAATCCAGCGGGCCCGGGGCACCCGGGCATGGATGCCGTGGTTCACACTGGGGATGCCGAGGTCGACAACCGGCGTGATGAACCAGTTTTCCATGCCGTGTGCCGATCTCCAGGCTATTTCGAAGGTCTGCTTTCCCGGGTGGATCGGCAGGGTCAGTTTTCCCTCTTCCTGGCGGATGGGCTGAAGCCTTCCATCTACCTTGACGCTTATCAGTTCAACTCCTTCGGGCAGTGTGATGACGTGCTGCCCCCCGAGACTGCTCCGGGCTCTGAACGCCAATTGGGCATCGGTGGCCCTTTTGCCGGGATTGACGGTGATGAGGCTCGAGTCGATGGTAAGAGTGCTTCCAGCAATGGCCTCGGGACGCGTGATGCCCAGCCTGACCTCTTCTCCGGGCCAGGGCCGCCATTCCGGGGCCCATTCCCCCTCCGGGTCCGGTTTGTGAACAACGGTGATCCCTCCGGTCTGTTCCATGTGCCAAATGGGGCTGATCTCGGCCCGCCAGAGCTCCGTCCAATGGGTTGTGTCCGGCGCGAACAGCCGAATATCGCCTCTCCGATCGAGGGCACTGTCCCACGTGATGGTGCTTTCACCGGGGCCCAGGTTCACCATGACCTTCCCTTCGGCAACTCGGATCCCGTCGGTGATCACCGATTCCCCGGGCAGGAGGGGCACCTCCAGCAAAACGGCAGATCCTGCTGGAGAAGAGCGCCTGACCACCGTTCTCGTCCGCCACTCCAAGCCCAGCACCAGGTTGCGCTCCACAACGACGAAGGGAGGCAGGCTCGGGCTCTCGAAATTCTGGGCCGCCGATTCGTCCCCTCGGGTGATGCGTGTGAGCTGAAGCTGCTCATCCGCGACGCCGTTCTCGTGAACACCGTCGAGGGTCCATCCCGAAACGCGGGAGGTGACCCTGCGCGGCGGGAGTTTCAACGGAATCTGCACCGTGCTTCTACGGGGCAGGCCCCCCTCCAGGAGCACCTGATGCAGCCCCTTTCCAACGCTGATCCACATGGTTCCCTGGTCGTCACGCAGAAGGGCTTTGGCCGCAACGCCATCAACCTGGATCGTTTCCGGCAGCCATTGGGACGTGACGCCGGGAAGGGGGACAGCGGTGTCCTCGAGTACGTGGAGTTCCATGCGCAGCCGTAGCACTCCGGGATCGGCCTCCAGGGACATCCTGTTCACCTCGGCACAGCCGGGCAGGCACCGGGCGGGCTCTAAAAGCCTCGCCTGCAACTCGCGGAGAAGCTCCGGGGTGGGGAACCCGTCGGCCCTCGCCGTCTGGGGGATACCAAGGGCCAGGATGATCATGACGGCCCCCGCTGCTTTTCCGGGGATCGGTAAACGGACTCCGGCAAAAAGCAGCCCCAGAAAGAACACGAGAAAAACCCTTACGATTCTGACGATGGAGTTGGCAAAAGGTGGGACCCAAACAATCCTCAGTCCCTGGTCGGCCTTGACCGGGCCGTTCCACGAAAGGTTAACGTTTTTCCACTGCCAGTCAGGCAGGCCCGGCCCCGTCTGAACGTTGGCCGTCTGATCAAAACGCGGGCCGAAGGAGTCCAGATACTGATAACCTGATTTTACTTCCAGGCTGCGGATTCGCCCCTGGGTAGGAGCGGGTTCCGATTTCCCGGCACCTTTCGGGACTTCGCCGTCTTCCTGGTAAAGGATCTGAGGAACAACGGCCTGTTTCCCCACTGTGGACCCCGTCAGGCCGTGAATCACCCCTGAGTATTCCAGTTGGGGGAAAATGGCCGTGCGCACCTGGTCGATGGTGAAAGGGATGACGATGAAGGTAAAGACCACCAAAGCGGCAATCCGATAACCCTTTGCCCATTGAAGCACGCGTCCCTTCGGCAGATACCGGACCAGGGCCGAGGCGATGAGAAGATGGAGCCAGATGTAGCGGGGCGCAAAGGGGGCGTGCCATGTTAGACCCAGTGTCACCAGCGCCGCGATCCCGGCGGTTGGACCGAAAATGCGGAAGAGGGACACGGAAACAATGAGGACGATAAAAAGATCCAGGAGTGTCCAGCGCTGCAGCCATGTCCCCGGACGGTTGTCTGTTCCCAGGACGGCCAGGATGTCCCACCCCGGAGGAACCTTCAAACGGGTCGAAACAGTCTGGAAATCATGAGTCCACCCCGTGGCGGGAAGGCGGTAGACCGTTCCTTCCATCCGGCTTTCCACCTGGGCTTCGATCCGGCCCCTGCGGACCTCGACCCCGTGTAACGGCGACCCCGTCCGGCTGGTAATGAGCCTGTTCTCCCCGTTGACGGCTACACGACCAAGCATCAGGTCTTCACCCGCTTCGAGGCGGTGGGTCCGGGACATCGTTCCGGTGATCCGATCCTGCACGGTGAAACCTTTACCATCAAAATCAAGCCACATGTCACGCGTTACCGACAGGTTGTCCGGTGCCGGATCTACATCCCCGCGCCGGAGGGTCCTCAGTGTGAGGGTCTCTCCGGGTTTTCCCAAAAAAGCGGGTAGTTCCTGCCACTGTTCAGGCAGGCCCGTTTGCCGGGGATCCAGGGAGGAAAGGCCTCCTGGCTCAACAAGCCTCAGGGCGGGGCGTGATTCGAAGACCCACACTTCCTCAGCCGGCCAGGGGCTCCCTGGACCGGGCACCGGAAGGGATGCCACAGCCCCGGTGGAACGGGCGTGAACCTGAACCACCCAGTGACCGGGCCGGGCCTGAAGATGCAGGACACCGTCATCATCCAGGCGGGCCGGCAGCGGGCTGATAATCCCGAGAGGAATGAACCGGCCTCCCTCCATCATCGGGAGGACCGGCCCCAGCACCTCTTCCCTCTGCCCCCCAGCGACATCCAGCTCAAGGCGGGTGGTGATCCGCATGGGCACATCATCGATCACCATGCGGTAGACTTTAACCTCTACACGGTCCTCCTCAGCCGCTGCTTCGGGTCCCTGTTTTTTCAGCCAGAGTTTTTCGCCTCGGATATCGGGAAAATCCACAGACTTCCCCATAAGAGCCAGGCGAACCAATCCCACGCCTGGGGGGAGCAAAAGGGAGTCCGGGAGGGATTCCCAGGCGAACGTTCCCCTGATCTCGTAATCACCGGGAAGCAGGAGGACCGAGGGGCGGGATCGAAAATCCGTTACCGGCCAGGGCTGGTCGGCCACACTGACGTCCTGGGGCCAGATTCGCTCATCGCCGGGAATCTGCGCCCACGATTCCCGGTAAATCTTTACCTTCATCATAAAACGGCCGCCGGTGCCGTCCAGTTTCAGATCAAGATCCGAGGGCCACACGCATCGACGATCCTGCCAGTTATTGTAGGCGAAGGGACAGGCCTGATCCTCCTGGCCGTGAAGAACCCAGGGTTCCCAATCTTGGAGGGCCGGCGGCACTTCTGCCGCGAAGGCGGGGAGACTCAGGGTAAGGACAAGAACGAAGACCAGACGGATCTGCCATCTCATATGCCACCTCTCAATACCCAGGCCAGCACTCCCGCATCCACGAGGATAACCCCCACTTTGTTGGGGAACAGAAACGGGAAGGCGTTCCAGAACAGGGCGAGCCCCGCAAGGGAGAAAATTGCGGACACGGCGGCGATCTGCCGCCAATGATCGGGCACAACCCAACCAAGAAGTCCCGCGGCAGCAAGTAAAAAACCCGCCATGACAAGGCCCCAGATAACGACTCCCACTACCCGGGAAGGACCGTCCCCGATCAGGGGGCCCAGGATTCGGGAGTCCGCCGAGTGGGATTCACTAAGTTTTTTACCCCGAAAGGGCAGTATGCCCATTCCGTGGCCGATACCGTGGATGATAAATACTGCAGCGATGACGATGCCAAAAGCGGGTGGAAACATGGAATATAGTTCCTTGTGCCTAGTCCATGGTGCCTGGATTTTAAAAAAAGTGCACCAGTGCAGAAGTGCAAAAGTGCACTAATGCACCGGTTTTAATGCACTGATGCACTTGTACTTGCTTTATTCGATCCCATGATCGGCCAGCATCTCCCGCACCCTGTCGAGGTCCGCCTTGGCTACATAAAGGGTCGCCGGAGTGATGAACACACCGCTACCGCTGAACAGTTCGCCCTGAAAGTTGTAGATGATCCCCTCGCCGTTAAGGAAGGCCTTGATCAGCAGAACATCGGCCTGGCTGTATGTGGAGAACACCTCGACAAGGCTGGCCGCCCTTTCCTCCTCAGGGGTCAGGGGCCGCTCGGGGGGCAAATCATAAACAAGCGGCACGCCGCAGTCGGCACACTCGTAAAAACCGGGTTTGTATTCAGCTTTGCAGTTGGGACAATACATCTCGTTTTCCTCGCTTTCTGTTTTATTATTGTGTCTTTGCTGCTCGGAAAACGCCAGTCCAAAGTCAAAAAAATAAGTGAACTGTGAAAAGTGAATGGTAAACAAAAAGAATTGAACACGGATCACCAATCACTAATACTGATTTTTTTCTTCAAACTTCAAACCCATTAAATTCCTAGCTTATCTTTCATCAGCCATCAGCGCGGCGGCCATTCCACGCACAACGTTCTCCATGGCTGGAATGCTGAGGGTAGACATCCTGTCGGTGCCCCGATGGTAATTGGGGTTCCTCAAAAAAGCGGTGTCGGTGACCATGACCGACGGGATTCCGGCGTCCCAGAACGAGGAGTGGTCCGAAAGCCGGATGAGTTCGGCCACCTGCCCCTCCGGCTCGGAGAAAACCATGAGGACCGCCTCAAGACGGGAAGGCGAGCGGCGGTAACCGGCCAGGGTTCTTTCAGCCAGTGCCGCGGACTGACCGTCGGCAATGAGCGCCAGGAAATCCCCTGCGTTCCCGATTTCCGGAAGATCCACGCCGGGAGGGATCTGCTGGGTTCCGGGGCGGTGATCGAAATAGCCCACCATCTCGAGGATTAGAGCCCCGCCAACAGAGTATTCCTGGTCGCCCAAGGCACTAACAAAGACACGGCTCCCCATTTCATTCGTTCCGAAAGAGGGTGGCTCCTCGGTGGAAAAGGCCACGAACAGGATATTCGATATATTCCCGGGGGAGCCTGTGATCACCTTCCTGGTGGTTTCCAGGAGCACCGCTACAGCGCTGGCGTTGTCGTCCGCCCCCGGCGTTCTGGGCACCGTGTCGTAATGGGCGCCCAAAAGGAGCGCTGGCTGGGATGGATCGAAATTTTTCCCGTGGGCGATGATGTTCACAGCATTTCGTCCTGAGGCCTGGTACTCCTGCCTCCTGACCACAAGATCCATGGCCGTGAATTCACCTTCGATGTATCCGGCTGCGGCTCCTAGTTTCTCCTCCTCATAGATGCTGCGGCTGCCGATCTCCTTTGTGAGCACAGTCAGATGCCGTGTGAGGTTCTGTTTAATCAGCCTGTCAGTGGAAAAAAGCAGCTCACCCCTGATGGCCAGGGGAGGTGGAGAATGGGCACAGGAAAAGAGCGAGAAGATGACCAAGAACATTATTGGAGGAAGAATGAAAGACTTTGGCATTGTTGTTTTCTCGTCTTTCCTGATGGGATCCAAATGGATTCAAGCGGCTAATCCAGTGAAGAATCCCCTCATTCTCCGGTGTCAAGGTTCTTAAGCTCAGTGCGTAGTTCTTCGAACACCTTGTTAATTACTTTTTCTTCTGTTGTGAATATGGCATCCCATGGTTTCAGCAGAACCAGACACCAGACACCAGACACTGAATTTTCTTTGGGCTTTGGGCCTTGGTCTCTGGCCTTTTTTTTAAACGTATTCAATCGTCCCAGGCGGTTTCGGCGTCAGGTCGTACAGGCAGCGGTTCACACCCGGTATGTCTGTGACCCTTTTGCTGATCCGGTTCAGGATATCCCAGGAGATGTTGACCGGTGTGGCTTTCCTGGCGTCCTCGCTGTCGACACAGCGCACCACGATGATCTGGCCGAACTCCCTTTTCCCATCCCGAATCCCGGTGGCCCTGTCACCCAGAAGCGCGGCCAGGTACTGGAAAGCTCCGCTGTTACCCAACTCGTCCTCTACGATGGTGGTAGCGGCGCGCACCGTAGCCAGGCGCTCCTCGGTTACCTCCCCCACGATCCGTGTGGCGAGGGCGGGCCCGGGAAACGGAATCCGATCGGTGACTTCCCGGGGCATCCCCAGGATGGCCGCCACCTTGCGCACCCCATCCTTGCGAAGGGTCATCAGTGGTTCGATGACCCGGTAACCATATGCTTCCTCTGGGTCAATTCCGATCTGCCCAAGGATATTGTGCTGCCGCTTGATCCCGGCCACGGTCTCTTCAATGTCGGTCAGGATGGTACCGTGGAGGAGAAATTTCGCCCCTTTCTCCCTCACGAGTCTTCCAAAAACGGTGGAGTAGAACGTACTGGTAACAGCGTTCCTTTTTTCCTCCGGATCCGTCAGACCTTTGAGCGCTCCCAGGAACTCGGCCCGTGCGTCCACCACGTCAACCGGGATGCCCATGCCCGCGAAAACCTTTTTAACCGAATCCGGCTCTCCTTCCCTCATGAGGGCGCTGTCGACAAAGACCGTCTTTAACCGATCACCCAGGGCCCGGTGGCCAAGGACTGTGACCACCGAACTGTCCACCCCGCCGCTGAGGGCGTTGATGGCAATCCCGTCTCCCACCGAATCTCTGAGGGTACCTACCTGCTCCTCGACAAAGGCCCTGTAATCCATGTTCACCTCGCTCTCAATACCTGATCCCGGAAATAGATACAGTGACTTGTGCTAAGTAAGTGATCGGGGATGGGGGATGGGGGAAAGCGGCAATGTGCAACTCCTTGAATCACCAATCCTTTATCATCGATTACCATCCGTTTTTCCCTCCTCTGCGAGTTCTGCGTGGGCCTGTTCTCTAGAATTTCAAGAGGAGTCTATATAAAGACTGGGCCTTTTCCCGGCAAAGTGGCACGCCACCATCTGGCCACCGCCAAAGTCCTTGAGTTCCGGCTCGTGATCCCGGCAGATCTGCTCCACATAGGGGCACCGGGTGTGGAATCTGCATCCGGAAGGGGGGTCGATAGGGCTGGGCACGTCCCCTTTAAGGATGGTGTGGTGGGCCTCCCGGTGAGGGTCGGGCACCGGCGCGGCGGCAAGGAGCGCCTGGGTATAGGGGTGCAGCGGGTTTTGGTAGATGGTCTTCTTGCCCGCAAGTTCCACAATTTTCCCCAGATACATGACCGCCACGCGATCCGAAATGTGTTCGACGACGGAAAGGTCGTGGGAAATGAAAAGGTACGTCAGGCCAAACTCCTGCTGCAGGTCCTGAAGGAGGTTGATCACCTGGGCCTGGATGGAGACATCGAGAGCCGAGACCGCCTCATCGCAGATGATGAGTTTGGGATTCAGCGCCAGCGCCCGCGCAACGCCAATGCGCTGTCTCTGCCCCCCGGAGAACTGGTGGGGGTAGCGCCTCATGTGTTCTCTGCGAAGACCCACTACTTCCAGAAGCTCCTGGACTCGGTCCTCGCGTTCCCGTCGCCTCTTCATCCCGTGGACCAGGAGAGGTTCGCCAACGATGTAGGACACGTTTTTCCTGGGGTTAAGGGAAGCGAAGGGGTCCTGGAAGATGATCTGCATCCACTTCCGAATGGAACGCATCTTCTCACGGTCGTAGACCAGGATGTCGTTCCCATCAAACAGGACTTCCCCGGAAGTGGGCTCCTCAAGCCGGAGGACTAGCCGGCCCAAGGTAGACTTGCCGCAGCCGGACTCACCCACCAGCCCGAGAGTCTCCCCTTCCTGGATGGTTAAATCAACCCCGTCGATGGCCTTGACGGAGGCCACTTTGCGCAGGAATATCCCCCCCGTAACAGGGTAATGCTTAATGAGGCTGCGGACTTCCACAAGCGGTTCGGTCATTCCACGACCTTATTTTCCCGAGTCCTAGTGCCTGGTCCTAGTCCTGGTCCTAGTAAATTCGTGTGTTTTTCCTGTTTTCCTTTTACGTCAAATATCTTCATCTCTATCTCAAGTTTGTTACCAGGTTTTCAAATAATTCTTTCATACTTTGCCAGGTACCAGGTCGACGACCAGGTCCAGGTCTAAGTACTCAACCTCCGTAATTCCAGCATCTCACAAAATGCCCCGCTGCGACTTCCGTCATGGGGGGCAGCTTTTCCCGGCAGACATCCCGGGCGTCCGGGCAGCGGTCATAGTAGGGGCACCCTTCGGGGATATTGAACAGTGAGGGCACCACTCCGGGGATGGTGGCCAGCCGCTCTTTCCCCTTGCTTACGGACGGCACGCTGCCCATCAGGCCTATGGTGTAGGGATGTTTCGGGTTGTCAAACAGGGGACCCACAGCCGCCATTTCCACCATCTTTCCCAGATACATGACTGCCACCTTCTGGGCCATCTCCGCAATCACACTGAGGTCGTGGGTAATAAAAAGGATGGACGCCCCTGTGTCCTTCTTGAGATTGTTCATCAGGACCAGGATCTGGGCTTGAATGGTCACATCCAGGGCGGTCGTGGGCTCATCGGCAATCATGAGCCGCGGGTTGCAGGCCAGGGCCATGGCGATCATCACCCGCTGGCGCATCCCACCGCTCATCTTGTGGGGATGCTCGCCCACCCTTTTTTCCGCCGCCGGTATACCCACCTGTTTAAAGACTTCCACCACCTTTTCCATAGCTGTTTTCCGAGAAAGCTTCTGATGCAGCTTGATAACCTCTGCCACCTGATCTCCGACGGTGAACACGGGGTTGAGCGATGTCATGGGCTCCTGGAAGATCATGGAGATCCGGTTGCCCCGGATCCCCCTCATCTGCGATTCGGAAATCTTCAGGAGATCGGTGCCGTCGAACAGGATCTCCCCCTCGGAGATCTTCCCCGGAGGCTGAGGGATGAGCCGCATGATGGCCGCAGCTGTTACACTCTTCCCGCATCCGGACTCACCCACCAGCCCGAGGGTCTCCCCCGGGGCGATGGTAAAGCTCACGTCATCGACCGCACGCAATATGACTCCCCTCACTTCAAATTGAACTTCAAGGTTTTTTACTTCAATAAGGGGAGTCATAATTTCAAATTCCACATTTCAGATTTCAAATGTTAAAAGCAATTCCAAATTCAATGTTTCAGATTCAAATTTTAATGGTATTTCGCCTCGTTTTTTTGAAATTTGAATTTTGAAATTTGAAATTACACCTAATCGCGAAGCCGTGGGTCCAGCGCATCACGAAGCCCGTC
Organism: uncultured bacterium; assembly: GCA_965603295.1. Taxonomy (GTDB): domain Bacteria; phylum BMS3Abin14; class BMS3Abin14; order BMS3Abin14; family BMS3Abin14; genus JAFGWO01. Next base: position 10,915 of record CBFDCL010000050.1, read on the forward strand.
ACCCAGGAGGTTGAACCCCAGTACACCGAACAGAATGGCGATGCCCGGGAAGGTCATGACCCACCAGGCCCTCAGGATCATGGAGCGACCCATCGCGATCATGGCTCCCCATTCAGGGATGGGAGGTTGGGCTCCCAGGCCCAGGAAGCTGAGACCCGCTGCATCCAGGATGGCTGACCCGAATCCGAGGGACGCCTGGACGATGATGGGAGAAAGACAGTTGGGCAAAACGGAATTAAAGAGGATCCTCCGGCTGCGGGTACCCACTGCCCTGGATGCCAGGACATAATCTTTCTCCATTTCTTCCAACACGGAAGCGCGGACGATGCGTGCAAAATGGGGGATACTGATCACCCCGATGGCGATCATGGCGTTACGAAGGCCTGGTCCGAGATAGGCAACGATGACGATGGCAAGCAGAATCCCGGGAAACGCCAGGATGATGTCCATAATCCGCATGATGAGGTTGTCCAACCACCCCCTGAAGAACCCGGCGATGGCCCCCAGGAAAGCGCCAATAAAGACGGCGATCCCCACACTTACAAGCCCTACCATCAGGGAAACCCTTGCTCCGTAGATAAGCCTTGAGAGGATATCGCGCCCGAGATCGTCGGTGCCGAGGATGTTTTTCGTCGATCCACCCTCGTCCCACATGGGGGGTTTGAGCTGCTCGTAAAGGGCGTTCTCCACGGGGTCGTGAGGCGAGATGAGGGGAGCGAAAAAAGCGCAGAACACAAAGATGGAGATGATGATCAAACCCGCTACCCCTGTGCGGTTCTTCAGCAGCTTCTCCAGCTGGTCAAAGAAGGGGTGGCGCGTTTCGGGATCGGTTAACCTGTTTAACAACCGGATCACGCTTTGGCCCTCACTTGACGGAGATCCTCGGGTTAATGACGGCGTAAAGGATATCCACGATGGTGTTGACCATCACGAAAGCGGTGGCCACCATCATGGTGCCTCCCTGAATGACCATGTAATCCCTCTTCACCACTCCCTCGTAGATCCACTTCCCCACCCCCGGCCAGGCGAACACCGTCTCCGTGAGGATGGCTCCGCCGAGGAGGATGCCGAACTGAAGACCGATGACGGTGATGACCGGGATCAGACCGTTGCGCAGGGCGTGTTTGAATACTACTTTCGTTCGGCTGAGCCCCTTGGCCCGGGCAGTTTTAATGTAGTCCTGGCGAAGGACCTCCAGCATGGAGGAACGGGTCATCCGGGCGATAATGGCCATGGGAATGGTGGAAAGGGCCAGGGCGGGCAGTGCGAGATGGTGAAGGACATCGAATAGAGCCTTCCAGTTCTTTGTGATGATGGCGTCAACGATGTAAAATTTGGTGATAACCGTGAGATCCGTGCCGATGCTCAGGCGGCCGGACACGGGAAACCAGCCCAGGCCGAGGGAAAAGATCAGGATGAGAACGAGACCGAGCCAGAAAACAGGCATACTGACCCCGATGAGAGAGCCGAGCATGCTTATGTAGTCGAAAACAGAATATTGCTTAGTGGCGGATATGATGCCGAGGGTGACCCCGATCAGACAGGAAAGGAACATTGCGGCCAGTGCCAGCTCGATGGTGGCAGGGAAGCGTTCCTTGATCTCCAGGCTTACTTTCTGGCGGGTCCAGATGGTCTCTCCCAGGTCCAGCTTCACAAGCCTTTTCAGGAACAGCCCGTACTGCACATGGAGAGGTTCATTGAGCCCGAGGTATTCCCGCATGGCCTCGAGGGACTTTTCCGTGGCCCGTTCGCCGAGGAGGAGTTCGGCAGGGTCACCGGGGGTGATGGCGAGCATGAGAAAAACAACGATGGAAACCCCCAGCAGGGTGGGGATGATGAGCAGGCTGCGGCGGATGATGAAACCTAGCATCGCTCCCCTTCCTCATTGCTTTGCAGGGGGCAAAGGGTAGAGTGCAAAGTGCAGAGTGCAGAGAAAATTCAAACTAAAAGTTCTTAACCTCAAACCTCAAACTTCAAACAGCAAACCTGGCTTTTTCCTCAATTCTCAATTCTCAATTCTGAATCTTCAACTTTTTTAAGATACCAAAATTCTGTGGGAAAAAGCCAAAAGATAAAAAATTTTGTGAACCGATAAACCTGTTCATTCACTTCCCCCTTTTCCAACCTTGTTATCGATATATCAAGACGTTAAAATTTAAAAAGTGTTGCCCCGTTGGTGAGCGATCCGAACCCGTTTCCCCCTGGGAGGAAATCATGGAAAAGGTCAAAGTGATCGTCCGTTTTGCAAACGGCAAACTGATAAAGGGTTATACCAACGACTTCTTCCCCAAAAAACCGTTTTTTCACGTGGGAACGTCTCCCTTGGACCAGGGTACCGAGGTTGCCGTCAAGGACATGAAAGCTCTCTTTTTCGTCAAGAATTTCCTGGGCGACCCGACCCACGACAGCAAACAGCGTTTCGACGAGGGGCAGCCCTACCAGGGGAAAAAAGCGGAAATCACCTTCCTCGACGGCGAAAAACTGGTGGGGACGGTCCTTAGCTACGACCGGGAGCGGCCCGCTTTCTTCCTGGTTCCCGTCGATGAGGAAGACAACAATACGAGGGTTTTTGTGGTGTCCGCCGCGGTGAAGGAGATAAAGTTCCTGTAAAAGCAATTTCAAATTTCATCCACCTTCGCCGAAGCTTCCACCGTCCCTCCTCAAGCTATAGCGGATAAGTCGCCGGACAAGGATTCCGAATTTCAAAGTAAATCAAAATACACAAGTGCATGTGCATCAGGGCAACGGATCCTGGCTGCACTCATGCATAAATTTGTCCTCCCCCTTTTTCTGAAAAAAGAAAGGGGAGAGGTTTCCCTCTCCCCCATCCCTTTACTTCTTTAGAAACCGGTTACTCTTTCCAGACGTTCTTCATCCTGACAGATGCCGTTGGATGGAGCTTGAAGTTCTGGATGTTATTGCGCATGGGCCATATGACCGTGGAGTGGGCCACCGGGATGGCCGCTACTTCATCGAACATGACCTGCTGGGCTTCTTCATAGATCTTGGCTCGTTCGCCCTGGTCGATGGTCTGCTTGCCCAGGAGCATCAGCTCGTGGTAGCGCTCGTTCTTCCACTGGGTACGGATGGCCGGCGAAGCCGCGCCGTCAAAGAGGACAGCCAGGAAGTTATCTGGGTCGCCGTTGTCGCCGGTCCAGCCCAGCTGGAACATGTCCATATCATCCGGCTGTTCCCTCTGCCGTTTCAGATAGGTTCCCCAGTCGTAACTGACCACGCGGGCCTTGATGCCCACCTTGCTCAGGTCTCCGATCATGGCGATACCGACTTTGAGTCCCTCGGGGTTGTAAGGCCGCGGGACCGGCATGGACCATAGAGTGACCTCGGGAAGCCCTTCACCGCCGGGATATCCGGCCAGATCCAGCTCTTTCTTGGCCAGCTCGACGTCATAGGCATACCCCGGGACGGCATCGTTGTAACCCCACATGGTGGGCGGGATGCCGTTTTTGGCGAGCTGACCCATTCCCTGGTAGATATTGTCCACGATGGCCTGCCGGTTGAGGGCATGGGCAACAGCTCGGCGCATGTGAATGTTCTTCCAGAGATCTTTTGTGTGGTTAAAGCTCAGGTAGCCGACGTTCATCCCCGGCTGTTCGGCCAGTTTCAGGTTTGGATCTTTCCTGGCCAGATCGATGTCGGCCGGGTTGGGGAACTGACAGATGTCGATATTGCCAGCCTTCAGTTCGAGGAACCGCACCGAGTTTTCAGGAATGGCGCGGAAAACAACCTTATCGAAATATGGTCCGCCGCTTGTGTCCCAGTACTCCGTGTTCTTCTCGAGGGTGATGTGGTCATCCGCAACCCATTCGACGAACTTGAAGGGACCTGTTCCCACAGGGTTCCGGATGTAGGCCTTCGGGTCGTTCAGGAACGCCGTCGGGCTGATGATGCTGGCAAAGTCCATCCCCATGTTGGCGATGAACGGGGCTTCAACCCTTTTGAGCTTGAACATTACCGTGTACTCGTCCACGGCTTCGATGGACCCGATGGTGTCGTCCATCTCCATGGAAACCCAGTACTCGGGGGGCCGTTCCTGCGGCGGTATTTCAAACCCATCGCCGAAGAACGTGACGTTCCGGTCCTTCATCATCCTGCCGATGGAGAAGACCACCGCGTTGGCATTAAAGGGCGTACCGTCGTGGAACTTGACCCCTTCTCTCAGCGGGACCGTATAGGTCAGGCCGTCTTCGGAGATCTCCCACGATTTGGACAGGCCAGGTTCGGTTTCGGTTGTCTCATCCTTGTAGTGCACGAGCTGTTCGTAGACATTGTCGCACACCATGAACGAGTTGCCGTCCGTCTCGTAGGCCGGGTCCAGGCCTACCGAGTCGCCGCCCCGTCCGAAGACAAACATCCCACCTGCCTTCGGTCCTTCGGAAACGGCTTCCATGGGCGCTTCTTCTTTCGGCGCCTCCTCCTGCTTGGCACAGCCAACGAACACGAAGGCCAAGCAGAGGATCAGAGTGAAAATCAAACCTTTTCTCATCATTAACCCTCCTTCTTTGACGGGGAAATGTACATAAGGACAAAGCCTGAAAGCGGCTCGAGGGCCGCATTGTTTGTTCTGTCGGCTTTGACTCCCAGGGATCGCCCCCCCCTTGAGGCAATTAAAACCTGTTACGCAAGTTCCAGTATAACCCATGTTGAAGCCTGTTTGCGGTTTTTTTATATATTAGCGGAATTGTAATTTCGGGTTCAGAGTTCATCCGCCTTCGCTAACGCTTCCCGGCCAGCTACGAGGGACAGGTTGAGGGTTGAGGGTTGAGGGTTGAGGGTTGAGGGTTGAGGGTTGAGGGTTGA